>NZ_JAMYSP010000008.1:0-208985 GCF_040322015.1 Mesorhizobium sp. M0208
CCCCGCGGTGCCGGGGCCATGGGGGAATCTCCCGCGGGCTTTGCGACCCCCTGGGGGTTTAATTGACAATCGCCGTGGTTTTGTCCGGGGTGCGGCGCGGCAGGTTTTTATATAGGTGCGGCGCTGCAGTCTTTTCTTAGCCTTTGTCATGTTCTATGTCTGCCGCCGAGCGCGGGGGCGCGTCTTGTCAACAGCAAAACCATCCGGTACGCCCCCCTCATGACAGTTACCGTCCGTTTCGCCCCGTCACCGACCGGCCGCATCCATATCGGCAATGCGCGCACCGCTTTGTTCAATTGGCTGTTCGCCATCAAGAACAAAGGCCGCTTCATCCAGCGCTTCGACGACACCGACGTTGCCCGTTCGACGCAGGAGTTTTCCGACGCTATCCTGTATGACCTGCATTGGCTGGGCATCTTCCCCGACGCCACGGAGTACCAGTCGCGGCGCGTGGAAATCTACGATTCCGCACTGGAGAGGCTGAAGGAGGCGCGCCTCGTCTATGCTTGCTATGAGACGCCCGAAGAGCTCGACCTGAGGCGCAAGGTGCGCCGCACGCGTGGCCTGCCGCCAGTCTATGGCCGCGAGGCGTTGACGCTGACAGCTGAGCAGGTGGCGGAATATGAGGCCGATGGGCGGCGGCCGCACTGGCGCTTTCTGCTGCCCAACTTCACCGGTGATCCGCTGCAGCCGGAGCGCACCGAAATCCACTGGAACGACCTGGTGCGCGGCGAAGAAACCGTCGACCTCGCCTCGCTTTCAGACCCGGTTCTGCGGCGTGAGGACGGCACCTACCTCTATACATTACCTTCGGTCGTCGACGACATCGACATGGGCGTCAGCCATGTCATTCGCGGCGACGACCACGTCACCAATACCGGCGTCCAGATAGCCCTGTTCCAAGCACTTGGCGCGGAGCCGCCGGCGTTCGGCCACCACAATCTCCTGACAACGGCATCAGGCGAGGGACTTTCGAAGCGCACCGGCGCGCTGTCCATCCAGAGCCTGCGTGAGAGCGGCATCGAGCCGATGGCGGTGGCTTCGCTGGCGGTGCTCGTCGGTACCTCGGAAAACGTCGTAGCGGTGCCAGCGATGGCCGAGCTAGCCGAGCGCTTCGATCCGGCTGCAACATCGAAATCCGCCGCCAAATTCGACCCGGACGAGCTCTTCGTGCTTAACCGCACGCTGCTGCACCACATGCCGTTTTCAGAGGCGCGCGACCGGCTGATCGTGCTCGGCATCTCCGGCGAACAGGCCGAGCCTTTCTGGCTGGCGGTGCGCGGCAATCTCGACAGGCTGGCCGATGCGGCGATCTGGTGGCGTACGCTTCGAGACGGTCCAGAGGAGCCGGCGGAGTTTTCCGACGAGGACCGCGACTTTCTTCGCCAGGCATTCGAGCTGCTGCCGGAAGAGCCTTGGAACGGCACTGTCTGGAAGGACTGGACGGGCAAGATCCGAGCGGCGAGCGGCCGCAAGGGCAAGGCCCTGTTCATGCCGCTCAGGCTGGCGCTTACGGGACAGTCTTCCGGTCCGGAGCTTGCAGATCTGTTGCCGCTGCTGGGTCGGGAAGGAACGTTGGCCCGACGACCCTGACCTTGCGCTGCTCCGGCGGCGGCAGCGACGTCGGCGAGGGCACAGGTTTGGCGGCAAGCCGTCTGATCGCCTCACGGTTGAGGCCGCCTTGCGAATTGGCCAAGGTCTCCGGGTCGGCGCCCGGATCAGGCTTGGCAACCGGCAGCGGAATGAACGGGGTGGTCTCCACGCTCGCCTTGGATTGTGCCGGGGTTGGCGGGTTGCCGGCGATGATCTGGAAATTCTGCACGGCATTGCAGCCACAGGTCGGCGGCCGGGGCGTGTCGGATTGCTTGTAAAGGTAGGCCGTCGACAGTTCGATATAAGGCCTGCCGGTCACTGAAGACGTCATCGACGCCGAATCGTCGTTCATGCCGCGCGTGTAGAAAACCTGCATCTCGGTGCCGGGGCAGCTCGATTCGCAGTTCTTCTGGTCGCGCTCGAAATCGCCCAGCGAGGCAGCATTCGACATCGGGAAGAAATAGCCGTCGCAGGTCCGCACGCACATGGTGCGGAATTCGCGTCGCGGCTGGCCCAACTCGTCGGCGTTGTTGAGGATGCTGCGGATGTTGCGCGGCTGACTTAGCTCTTCAGCCTGGTCGAGCTCTTCGGGCTGGTCGGGCGCACCAGGTTCACTGCCCAGAAGCTGGTCGAGCAGGCTTCGGTTGCCGTTTTCACGGCTGGCTTCGCGGTCAGGTGTGGGCGTCGACGCCGCATCATCGCGGCAGCCATTGGCGTCAAGCGAGGCCAATATGCGCGCGCGATCGCGTCGCGAACCACCGTCGGCAAGCTCACTGCGCTTGGCCTGCAAGGCGTCGAGATTGGCAGCCATGCGATCGATGGTGGCGTCGAGTGCCGCGCATGCGTTGGCGTTGCGGCGAGACAGCGAGAAGCCGCAGCCGGCGCTGCTGGACTGGCTGACGGCTTTTGAAATCTGCTGGCGCTGCCGGACGATCGCGTCGTCGTATTTCCTGAGCAGGCCCGGCTTGCCGCCGCCACCACGAGAAGCGGCGCCAAGATCGGCTTCAAGCTGGCGGCAGAGGCGCGAAGCGGCCTGCGACTGAGTGACGGCAATGCCGCACAGTAGCAGGACGCCGAGCAGCGCGGCTGCCCGCGTCAGCTTGCAATGTGCGCCCGTCATCCCTCCGGACCTCCACCTGCCTGTCATTCAGAACTACCGCGCTCGCGGTTAACCGTTCGTTTAGCATACCGCCGATTCCGGCTTCGGCTCAAATCGGCGATGGCTTGCGCCTGTGCGCGATCACGACGAGGGCTGTCATGCCGACCACCCCCACGGCCTTTTCGCACAGAGCCAGTACCGCGACATCCTGGCGTTGCACGAAAAAGGCGTATTCGCCGAGAAGAATGCCTGGATTCAGTAATGCCCGGAGGCTTGGGATGACCTCGATTACCCGTCGAGCCGCGGTGCAATTTGGTCTTTTATGCCTGGCGATGCCGGTCGCCATGTCGCAGGAAAAGCTTGTCACGCCGGATTGGGGCACCAGATTGGTCGAAGCCGCTCGTGAGCAGATCGGCGTCACCACGCTCTACGATCCGACCTATACACGCCTGGCCTATCCTGGCGGGGACGTTGAGCCAGAGCGGGGTGTGTGCACGGATGTCGTGATCCGTGCCTATCGCCGCGCCTTCGATCTCGACCTGCAAGAATTGGTGCATGAGGATATGCGGGCCAATTTTGCCGCCTATCCGAAGGCTTGGGGCTTGAAGGCGCCTGACCGCAACATCGACCACCGCCGTGTGCCCAATCTTGCGGTCTATTTCGAGCGGCGCGGTGCTGCCTTGCCCGTCACCCAAGACCCCGCCGATTATCGGCCTGGGGATCTCGTCGCTCAGATGCTGCCCGGCAATCTGTCGCATATTGCCATCGTGTCGTCCAATCACCCCACTGTGGTGCCGACAAGAAGGCTGGTTATTCACAACATCGGCGACGGCGCTAGAGAAGAGGACACTTTGTTTGCCTTCAGGCAGACAGGGCATTTCCGGTTCAAGCCAGTCTGAGAAGGCCCATCGCTAGCCCAGATCGATGATGGCTTGCGCCTTATGCGCGGCTTCGACCACTGCCAGTGCCGTCATGTTGACGACGCCGCGCGAGGTGACCGACGGTGTCAATATGTGCGCCGGGCTGTCGGTGCCGAGCAGGATCGGGCCGACATGCAGCGCGTCCATCATCGTGCGCAGCGCGGTCAGCGTGATGTTCGCCGAATCGAGATTGGGAAACACCAGCAGATTGGCTTCGCCCTTCAGCCGCGAATGCGGATAGACGCGTTGGCGCAGCTGCTCCGATAGTGCCGAGTCGGCATGCATCTCGCCGTCGCATTGCAGGTCGGGCGCGATGCGCGCCAGGATCGCCGCCGCCTGCCGCATCTTCATGGCGCTTGGCGAATCGCGGGAGCCGAAATCAGAATGCGACAGCAGCGCTGCCTTGGGCTCAATGCCGAAACGCTGAATTTCCTCGGCCGCCAAAACGGTCATTTCCGCAATTTCTTCGGCGGTCGGATCGACGGAGACATGGGTGTCGGTGAGGAAAATGATGCCGCGCTGCGAGATCAGCATGGACAGCGTCGACAGGTCGCGATCCCTAATGCCGGGGCGCGGCCCGATGATCAGCGTTACGTTGCGCAAATGGCGCTCGAAACGGCCTTCGAGCCCGCAGACCATGGCGTCGGCGTCGCCGCGCTTCAGGGCAAGGGCCGCGATCACCGTATTGTCGGTGCGCACCATGGTGCGCGCGGCTTCCGTCGTCACCCCACGCCGGCCGGCAAGCTCGATCAAAAGGTCGACATAGTGGCGGTAACGCGGATCGTCTTCCGGGTTGATCAAGCCGAAATCGACGCCCGGCTTGATGCGCAGCCCGTAGCGCTTCAGCCGCACCTCGATGACATGCGGGCGGCCGATCAGGATCGGTTCGGCAATGCCTTCCTCGAGCACGACCTGGGCGGCGCGAAGCACGCGCTCGTCCTCGCCGTCGGCATAGATGACGCGTTTGGCGCTCGACGTCTTGGCCATCGAGAACACCGGCTTCATGACCAGGCCGGAGCGGAAGACGAAGCGGTTCAGCTTGTCGATATAAGCGGCGAAATCGGTGATCGGCCGGGTCGCGACGCCGGTCTCGCAAGCTGCCTTGGCGACAGCAGGGGCAATGCGCAGGATCAGCCGCGGATCGAAAGGCGAGGGGATCAGGAACTCCGGACCAAAGATCGGCGTCTCGCCGGAATAGGCACGCGCGGCAACGTCGGACGGCTCTTCGCGGGCGAGCGCTGCAATCGCTCGCACAGCAGCCATCTTCATCTCTTCGTTGATGGCGCTTGCGCCGCAATCCAACGCGCCACGGAAGATGTAAGGAAAACAGAGTACGTTATTGACTTGATTGGGGAAATCGGAGCGGCCGGTGCAGATCATCGCGTCGGGCCGCGCCGCCCGTGCTGCTTCCGGCATGATTTCGGGATTGGGATTGGCCAGCGCCAGGATCAGCGGCTTTGGCGCCATGTGGTGGAGCAATTCCGGCTTCAGCACGCCGGCAGCAGACAGGCCGAGAAACACGTCGGCGCCGGGCAGAACGTCGGCCAGCGTACGCGCCTCGGTGTCCTTCACATAAGGGTCTTTCCAGCGGTCCATCTCCTCGACGCGGCCCTTATGGGCGACGCCGAACCGGTCCGTGACCCAGATGTTTTCGACCCGCGCGCCGAGCGAGACCAGCAGGTTGAGGCAGGCAAGCGCCGCAGCACCAGCGCCCGACGTGACGATCTTGATGTCCGAGATGGACTTGCCGGCGAATTCCAGCCCGTTGAGCACGGCGGCGGCGACGATGATGGCGGTGCCGTGCTGGTCGTCATGGAAGACTGGTATGCCCATGCGGGCTTTCAACTGCTCCTCGACTTCGAAGCATTCGGGCGCCTTGATGTCTTCCAGGTTGATGCCGCCGAAGGTTGGTTCCAGCGCCGAGATCGTTTCGACCATGCGCTCGATGCCCGGTGCGTCGATCTCGATGTCGAAGACATCGATGCCGGCGAACTTCTTGAACAGCACCGCCTTGCCTTCCATCACCGGCTTGGAGGCGAGCGGACCGATATTCCCGAGGCCCAGCACCGCCGAACCGTTGGTGACAACTCCGACCAGATTGGCGCGGGCTGTATAGTCGGCGGCGGTTGCCGGGTCGTCGCGGATTTCAAGGCAGGGGGCGGCGACGCCCGGCGAATAGGCAAGCGCCAGGTCGCGCTGATTGCCCAGCGGCTTCGTCGCCTGGATTTCAAGCTTTCCGGGACGGGGGTGCTTATGGAAATAGAGCGCCGCTTCGTCGAGGTCGGATCGGGCCGCCTTCTTGCTTTCGCCTGTCATGACGGCCGCCTCCTCAGTTCAGTCCGTTTGGTGTTTTGAGTCTCTTAGCATGCAGCCGAGGCTTTTCGAGAGGTGATATGTCGCAAGCGCGAGCTTGCGGCTTGCACCCCCGCCCTCCTGTGCGGTCTGCCATTGAGATGTTGGGGCGATAGGCGGGGTGCTGCGGCGAGGTACGCCGCCCAGTTCGAATGTCTGGTGGCGCTCGTCGCTCACAGAGGCCTTGCGGCGAAACAAGTCGACATTGCAGTTCTCCAAAATCCGTGAGATTCTTCGAAAAGTCGCACGAAATAGCGTGCGAACAACAAAGCGCCCCGACGTTTTCGGCGGACATCCAAACGCATCACAGATCGTGCCCCTGATTGTCGGTCGGACTGCTTAACCTGCCAAGGGAGGACGACAATGACTGTACGGCCAGACCCGACTTTCCACGCGACTGCCAAGCTCGCAATGCAGGCGCCAGTCGAAAATTTTGCCTACACTTTGATGTTGAGTCCCGACTTCTCTCAGCCAGATGGACTAGCCATAGTTGACGTAAACCCGAAGTCGAAGGACTACGGCAAGGTCGTCCATAGCGTGATAATGCCGAACAAGGGCGACGAGTTTCACCATTTCGGCTGGAACGCGTGCTCTTCGGCCCTTTCGCCGCTGAATGGTCACCCGTTTCTCGAGCGCCGCTTTCTGATCATTCCCGGTATTCGATCTTCGCGCATTTACGTCATCGACACCAAGGGCGGACCGACCAAGGCCAAGATCCACAAGGTCATCGAGCCAGAAGAAGTGTTTGCCAAGACGGGCTATTCCAGGCCTCATACGATTCACTGCGGTCCGGAAGGTATTTATGTCTCGACGCTTGGGGGCGGTGGCCCTGACGGCACCGACGGACCTCCCGGCATCTTTGTCATGGATTGCCAGACGTTCGACGTCATCGGGCGCTACGAGATCGATCGCGGGCCGCAGGACAAGCAGTATGATTTCTGGTGGAACCTGCCACGCGACTACATGGTCTCGAGCGAGTGGGCCCTTCCGCCCCAGTTCGAGCAGGGCATCGTGCCTGAAGACCTCCTGTCGAACAAATACGGACACCGGGTGCATTTCTGGAATTTGCGCGAACGCAGGAACGTGCAGACCATCGATCTGGGCGCCAACCACCAGATGGCGCTGGAAGTCCGCCCCGCCCATGACCCGGTCAAGGAATACGGTTTCCTTGGAGTGGTCGTCGACACGACAAACCTCGAGGGATCGATCTGGACCTGGTGGCGCGAGGGCGGCAAATTCCATTGCGAAAAGACGGCGACCATCCCGCCCGAGGCAGCCGCCAAGGATGACCTGCCGCCGTTGCTTCAGGGCTTCGAGGCGGTGCCGCCGCTAGTAACCGACATCGACCTGTCGCTCGATGACCGATTCCTCTACGTATCCTGCTGGGGCACCGGCGAGATGCGCCAATACGATGTGACCGATCCGATGAAGCCTAAGCTTGCAGGGTCCATCCATATTGGCGGCATCACGCGCAAGGCCAAGCATCCCGGCGGCGGCGACTACAGGGGCGGACCGCAAATGGTCGAGATCAGCCGCGACGGCAAACGCGTTTACTGGACCAACTCCCTGTATTCGACTTGGGACGATCAGTTCTATCGCGATGGTATTCCGGCAGCCATGGTCAAGGCCAATGTCGGCGAGAACGGTGGAATCACCCTGGACAAGGACTTTTATGTCGAGTTCCCCGAGGGGTATCGCTCGCACCAGATTCGTCTGGAAGGTGGCGATTGCTCGACGGATTCGTTCTGCTATCCGTCGGTGTAACCGACTGCCCGGGTCAATGAAGCGATGAGCGAGTGGACGACGGCCGGTCTCTGGCTGGCCGTCGTCGCCAGCGGCATTTATCACGGCATCAATCCTGGCATGGGCTGGCCGTTGGCCGTTTCGGCCGGCCTTTTGGACAGACGTGCCGGCGAATTGTTTCGGGCGCTCGGCCTTTTGGCAATAGGCCACTTTGTGGCGATGATCGGTATCCTGCTGCCCTTCGGCGCGATGCTGACGCTCATCGTCTGGGAACGACAGATTCGCATCGCGGCGGGGTTGATTGTGATCGCAGCCGGGATCTATCTCCTGATCAACCGGCGCCACCCGCGTGTTCTTGCC
This sequence comes from Mesorhizobium sp. M0208, assembly GCF_040322015.1. Lineage (NCBI taxonomy): Bacteria > Pseudomonadati > Pseudomonadota > Alphaproteobacteria > Hyphomicrobiales > Phyllobacteriaceae > Mesorhizobium > Mesorhizobium sp. M0208. Next base: position 8,068 of record NZ_JAMYSP010000008.1, read on the forward strand.
CGTATCCCGCCGGCGCAATTGGCCTTGTGGTCTTTCGCGGCCGCCACCGCGCATGGCGCCGGGCTGATGCTGGTGCCGATTTATCTCGGCTTGTGCCAGGCAGGCGATCTCGATGTTGGACACCAGGCGGCTACCACGCTCATGGCCGGTAATCTGATCACCGCCACCACCGTCTCCGTGGTCCATACGGCCGCGATGATTGTAAGCGGCGGTGTTATCGCCATTGCCGTCTATCGATGGCTCGGACCCAAGTTCATCTCACAAAGCTGGTTCAATCTCGACACTGTGTGGGCCCTGAGCCTGATCCTGGTGGGCGGAATTGGGATCGCGAGTATCGGATTCGCTCGCTAGCTTGCATGCATTGGCAAAGGAATTCTCCCTTCTGCGAATGTCAGGAAGGTCAGATCGCATCATGCGGCGCTCGCACCCAACAACCGCAAAGGGTCGTTCTTCCGCCGTCCAGAGGGTAACCAAGCGTTTGGATTCTACCACTAGAACGCGCTGACGTAGAGGCCGCCGTCGACCGGTACGTTCTGCCCGGTCAGGTAGCCGGCATGGACCGAGCACAGGAAGGCGCAGATCTGGCCGAATTCCTCCGGCGTGCCGAGCCGTTTGGCCGGAACATTGGCTGCTGCTTGCGCCTTGCGCGCGGCAGCTGCCGCCGGATCCTCGACACTGCCGGGTTCATGCGGGCCGCGCAGCCGGTCGGTGTCGAGTTTTCCCGGCAGCATGTTGTTGATCGTCACATTGCGGTCGATCACCGTCCGCGCGACGCCGGCGAGGAACGAGGTGAGGCCGGCGCGGGCGCCGGACGACAGGTCGAGGCCGGGGATAGGCACATAGACGGACAGCGAGGTGATGTTGACGATGCGGCCGAAGCCGCGCGCCGCCATGCCGTCGATCACGGCCTGAACCAGTTCGACAGGGGTTACCATGTTCTGGGTGACGCCCTCGAGGATCTTTTCGCGGTCGAGCGCGCGGAAATCGCGAAACGGCGGACCGCCATTGTTGTTGACGAGGATGTCGGGATCGGGGCAGGCGGCAAGCAGCGCCTTCTGGACATCGGGCTTGGATATGTCGCCGACGATCTCGGTCACCTTGACGCCGAATTTCTCCCGCAGTTCAGCGGCGGTTTTGGCCAGCACGTCGGCGCTGCGGCCATTGACTACCAGATCGCAGCCTGCCTCCGCCAGTGCCATGGCGCAGCCGCGTCCCAAGCCTTTGCTCGAAGCGCAGACGATGGCCTTCTTGCCGCGAATGCCGAGATCCATGGTGATTTTCTCCTCTGATTGCCGCGGCAACCTATCCGGATGGCTGGACCAATCGCAACCGTCATACGGTTGTTGCATGAATCGGGGCATAGCCTCACGCGAAAGCAACGGTGACAAATGATGTCCGGCGCAGAGCCCCGCACTTTCCGCAGCATGTTCATCTCCGACGTCCATCTCGGATCGAAAGCGGCGAAGGCCGAGTTCCTGATCGATTTCCTGCGCCATCACGATGCCGATATCATCTATCTCGTCGGCGACATCGTCGACGGCTGGCGCTTGAGACGAAGCTGGCATTGGCCGCAGAGCCACAATGACGTCGTCCAGAAATTGCTGCGCAAGGCGCGCAAGGGCGCCAGCATCACCTACATCGCCGGCAATCACGACGAGTTCGCGCGCCAGTTCCAGGGCGTGCATTTCGGCGGCATTGTCGTCGCCGACCGCGCCATCCACGAGACCGCCGATGGCAAACGCCTTCTTGTCATTCATGGCGACCAGTTCGACACCGTCGTCCACAATGCGCGCTGGCTCGCCTATCTCGGCGATTACGCCTATGACGCGGCGATGCTGGTCAACCGCGTCATCACGCGCCTGCGCCAGGTGCTCGGCCTGCCTTACTGGTCGTTCTCGTCCTGGGCCAAGGTCAAGGTCAAGAAGGCGGTGAATTTCATCGGCTCGTTCCAGACCGTGCTGACCGAGGAGGCGCGCCGCTCGCACGTCGACGGCGTCATCTGCGGGCACATCCACCACGCCGCGATCGAAAGCTACGAGGACGTGCAGTACATCAACACCGGCGACTGGGTGGAGAGCTGCACGGCGGTGGTCGAGCATTTTGACGGCCGGATGGAAATCCTGCACTGGGCGCATGTCCTGCCGGAGACTCCGGTCGGCGGCGAGGTGCTCGTGCCGATCGACATCAAGGGCAGGGCAGTCCAGGCGGCTTGACCAAAACCCGGCCGCCCTCGCTTCAATCGGTTAGTCCAGCGGTTTCATCGACTTTTTCGCCGTGTTATGCAGCGGCAGATGTGGTGGGCCGACCCGGCTGAATGCCGTGCCGACGGATCGCCTGTCAATGTCCTCGCTGCCGCCGCTTTCGCCCGAACAGCTCGTCAAGCCACGCCATTTCGAACTGCGCATGAGCTTGATCTTCTTCACGCTCTTCGTGCCGCTCGGAACGCATGTGCCGTATTTTCCCCTGTGGCTGCAGGCCAAGGGGTTCCACGCCGAGCAGATAGCCGTGATCCTCGCCGCGCCGATGTTCCTGCGTGTGGCAACGACGCCTTTTCTTACCGCGCTGGCAGACAAAGCGAGCGACCGCGCCAATGTCTATGTTGCGCTGGTCGCCGCATCGCTGATCCTGTCCGCCGGCTACCTCCTGCCGCCGACCTACGCAATGGTACTTGCCGTATCCCTGGCGCTGACGGTCGTTTGGACGCCGCATTCGCCGATTGCCGATTCGCTCGCCCTTTCAGGCGTTCGCCGCTTCGGCTCGAACTACGCCGGTATGCGCAAATGGGGCTCGATCTCCTATCTCTGTGCTAATCTCGCCGGCGGTTTCATCTTGTCGGCGAGCGGTGCTCAGGCTGTCCCGGTGATCATCTTCGTGTCGTTATGCGCTGCGCTAGCCGCCGGGCTGATTGCGCCGCGCCTCGGCCGCCCGCGCCGCGCCTCGCCGCTTTCGGCTGCCGACATTCAGCAATCGGCGTCAAAACTCCTCAACCCGTATTTTCTTTATTTTTCGACCGGGGTCGGCGTCATCACCGCCAGCCACGCGTTTCTCTACGGCTTCGTGTCGATCTACTGGAAGTCGATCGGCATCAGCGATTCGGTTGTTGGGCTGCTGTGGGGGTGGGGCGTCGTCGCCGAGATATGCATGTTCGTCGTCTTCACCCGGGCTTTCGCCTCCTTCTCGGTCGTGTCGATCATGCTGATTGCCGGGACAGGCGCTATCGTGCGCTGGATCGCCTTCCCTTTGATCTGGCCGCTTGGGCTTGGCGTTGGCGGGTTTTTCGCGATCCAGACGCTGCACGCGGTTTCGGTGGCGCTGGTGCTAATTGGCCTGCAAAAGATGATCGGTGAGACCGTCGTGGAAGAACGCACCGGGGCGGCGCAAGGCATCGCCTACTTTTCCAACGGCTTCTTCATGGCGGTGGCGACGCTGATTTCCGGTCCTCTTTACGACCGCTTCGGCGCGAGCGGCTTCTTTGCTATGATCCCGATCGCCCTGACGGGCCTGGCGCTGATCGGGCTTGCGGCGCGTTCAGCCCCACAGCGCCGGCTCGGGCGGTGACACCAGCGACCCTCGATAGACGAGACCGGGAACGCGGTCGCGGGCTAGCAGCAACGGACCGTCGAGATCGACGAAATCGGCATCCTGCGCCAACAGAACGGCCGGCGCCATCGCAAGCGATGTGCCGACCATGCAGCCGACCATAACGCCAAGACCCAGTTCGCGGGCGCGGTCGCGAAGCACGAGCGCTGCGGTCAGGCCGCCGGATTTGTCGAGCTTGATGTTGATGGCGTCGTAGAGGCCGACAAGCGCTCCAATATCCTTCGCCTCGTGCACGCTTTCGTCGGCGCAGATCGGCACCGGATGCGCGATGTGGCGAAGAATACCGTCATGTCCCGCCGGCAGCGGCTGTTCGATCAAGGCGATACCTTGCGCAGCGGCAAAGGCGAGGTTTTCTACGATGTTATCGTTCGTCCAGCCTTCGTTGGCATCAAGAATGATTCGGCTGTCGGGTGCCGCCGCCGTCACTGCGCGGATGCGGGCGATGTCGTTGTCGCCGCCGATCTTGACCTTGAGCAGCGGGCGCTGGGCGTTGGCGCGGGCCTGCGCCGCCATCGCTTCCGGCTCGGCGAGCGACAATGTGTACGCCGTCTCAAGCGGTCGTAACGGAACGCTTCGTATCGTATGCGCCACCGGTGTTCCGCTGATCTTCGCTTCCAGGTCCCAGAGCGCGCAGTCGATGGCGTTGCGTGCCGCGCCGGCAGGCATGGCACCGAGCAGGGCGATGCGGCTGATGCCGTGCGCGATCTCACTGCGCATCGCCTCTATCGCGCCACGCACACCCTCAACGGTCTCGCCATAGCGCTTGTAAGGAACGCATTCGCCGCGCCCTGTACGGCCGTTTTCGGTGATGGCGCAGGAAATCACCTCCGCTTCGGTCTTCGAGCCGCGCGAAATGGTAAAGGTCCCGGCTATCGGAAAGCGCTCGGCCTCGACCGAAATGACACGCGCCATATTTTTCTGCTCCGGCTGTGCACAAGGAGGATGTCGGCAAATCGACAGCTCGGCCCCGTCAGGCTAAACAGGACGCCATGTTGACCATCCGCAAACGCGACGCAAGCGGCCCTGCCAAGGAGCCCGACCACCAGCCGCGCATCGCGATCGGCGAGGAGGGCGGCGTTCTCGGCTGCGCTTTCTCGGGAAGCTGGACGACACGCACCGTGGCGCTGGTCGATGCCGAGATGCGCAAGATCGAGAAGCGCAGCGGCTTCCAGACGCTGGCGCTCGATCTGTCGCAGATCGAGAAGATGGACACTGCCGGGGCGTGGCTGATCGATCGCCTGGTGAGCAGCTTCGAAAAGAAGGGCGTCGAGATCAAGATGCAGGGGCAAAGCGAGATTGCCTCGATCCTGCTTGGCGCCGTCGGCGATGCGGTTCGACGCGAGCCCGGATCCGGTCCGGCAAAGCCGCCCAACTTCATCATTCGGGGGCTCGAGGCGGTAGGCCGTCGCGTCTATGAGATGCGCGACGATTTCCTGGCCGCAATGAACATCCTCGGCGCCACGATACGCGGCTCTCAGATGAAGCTTGGCCGTGGCCATGCCGTCAATATGGCGGCGATCTTCAACCAGATCGATCGCATGGGCGTCGGCGCCATACCGGTGGTGGTGCTGATGTCGGCCATCGTCGGTGCGATCGTTGCCCAGCAAGGCGCCTATCAGCTCAGTTATTTCGGCGCCGACATCTTCGTCGTCGACCTGGTCGGCGTGCTGATCCTGCGCGAGCTCGGCGTTTTGATGACGGCGATCATGATCGCCGGCCGCTCCGGTAGCGCGATTACCGCCGAGATCGGCTCGATGAAGATGCGCGAGGAGGTCGATGCGCTGAAGGTGATCGGTCTTAATCCAATCGGCGTGCTGGTGTTTCCGCGGTTGGTCGCGCTGGTCGTCGCGCTGCCTTGCCTGACGATCATCGCCAACTTTGCAGCACTGGGCGGCGGCATTTTGGCTGCATGGCTCTACTCTGATATTGCACCGGCAGCGTTCATCGATCGGCTGCGTGTCGCAATCGACCTCAGCACCATCTTTGCGGGCCTGATCAAGGCGCCGTTCATGGCCATGATCATCGGCATAATCGCCTCGGTCGAGGGCATGAAGGTTGGCGGCAGCGCCGAATCGCTCGGCCAGCATGTCACCGCCTCAGTGGTGAAGTCGATCTTCGTGGTCATTATCCTCGACGGGCTTTTCGCCATGTTCTATGCAGCGATCGAGTTCTGAGATGGAGCTGCCGGGCACAAACACGACCAAGGTGGCGACGAAGGCCAAAGAAGACGAGATCGTGCTGTCAGCACACGACATCACCGTATCGTTCGCCGACCAGGTCGTTCTCGACAAATTGTCGCTCGATATCTGGCGCGGGGAGATTCTCGGCTTTGTTGGTGCCTCCGGTGCGGGCAAATCTGTTCTCTTGCGCACCATCCTTGGCTTGACGCGCAAGCAATCGGGAACAATCAAACTGTTCGGCGTCGACGTCGAGAAGGCAACCGAAAGGGAGCGCCTTCGCATCGACATGCGGCTTGGCGTGCTGTTCCAGCATGGCGCTCTTTTTTCGGCGCTGACGGTCCTCGAAAACGTCCAGGTGCCGATGCGTGAATATCTCGATTTGCCGAAGAAGCTGATGGACGAACTTGCCATGCTTAAGGTGGAGTTGGTCGGACTGCCGCCGGAGGCGGCGCAGAAATTCCCCTCCGAGCTCTCCGGCGGCATGATCAAGCGTGCCGCCTTGGCGCGCGCCCTGGCGCTCGATCCGGACATCGTTTTCCTCGACGAGCCGACGTCCGGCCTCGATCCAATTAGTGCGGCTGAATTCGACGAATTGGTCGTCAAGCTGCGCGATACGATGGATTTGACCGTGTATATGGTCACGCATGATCTCGACACGCTGTTTACCGCGTGCGACCGCGTGGCGGTGCTTGGCAACAAGAAAGTGCTGGTCGAGGGCACGATCGACGACATGCTCAGGAGCGAGGAACCCTGGGTAAAATCCTATTTCCGCGGAAAACGCGCCCGGCAACTTGATCTTGCGGCGCGCGCATAGCCATAAGTGAGCAATGGAAACCAGGGCCAACTACGTCATTGTCGGCATTTTCACGCTGGCCGCGATCCTCGCGGCTTTCGCTTTCGTCTATTGGACGGCGGCTATCGGCGAAAGGGGCGAGACGGCGGTGCTGCGCGTGCGCATTCCAGGCTCCGCTTCGGGGCTCGGCCGTGGCAGTTTCGTGCTGTTCAATGGCGTCAAAGTCGGCGACGTGCGCCGTGTCTATATCGACGTCGACAATCCGACTGCTGCTATCGCCGACACCGAAATAGACCGGAATACGCCTATCACCAAGTCGACGCAGGCCGATATCGGGCTTGCCGGCCTCACCGGCCAGGCCAACATCGAGCTCAAGGGCGCCGACCCCAAGGAGCCAAAACTCCTCGACGAGGCGGAAAAGGAAGGCCGCGTCGCCGAGATCGTTGCCAACCCGTCGGCGGTCACCAACCTGTTGCAGACGGCGCAGAACATCTTCACCCGGGCCGACAAGGTCCTTTCGGAGCTCGAAGGCTTCACCAAGGATGTGCGCGGGCCGCTGACGCAGACCGTCAACAATGTCCAGACCTTCTCCGATGCACTGGCCAGGAATGCGGACGGCGTCGACAAGTTCCTGGCCAGCGTCAGCTCGCTGGCGGATGAACTGAAGGGTGTTTCGGGCAAGCTCGACGGCACGCTGAAGGCGGCGGAAGGGCTACTCAATGCCGTCGATAAGGACCAGATCAAGAGCATCGTCGCCAACGTCGACACGGTCACCGCCAATCTCAAGGAAACCAGCAAGCAGTTCGACACGGTTATCAAGAACGTCGACACGGCGGTCGGCTCGATCAACGACTTCGCCCAGAAGACGCAAGGCACGCTGGCCAAGGTCGACGGCGTTCTCGACGGCATCGATCCGGCTGAGGTGCGCACCGCGCTGGCCAATATCCAGAAGGCCAGCGAAAACGCCAACGAGGCTGCCGCCGACATCGCCAAGGTGACCAACAAGTTCGCCAACCGAGCCGATGACATCGATGAAACCATCAAAGACGCGCACCAGCTCGCAGGACGCCTAAACGATGCCTCGGTGCGAGTCGACGGTATCCTTGCCAAGGTCGACAAACTGCTCGGCTCCGGCCAGGCCGACGGCGTCATGGCCGACGCCAGAGCGACGCTGAAATCGTTCAAGCAGGTCGCCGACACGCTGAACGCCCGTCTCGGTACCATTACCGACAATCTGGCGCGGTTCTCGGGACAAGGGCTGCAAAACGTCGAAGCGCTGGTCCAGGACAGCCGCCGTTCGATCAATCGCATCGAAGAGGCGGTAACCGATCTCAGCCGCAACCCACAAAGGATCTTGTCCGGCGGCGAGGGCGAGGTCCGGCAGTTCGACGGCAGGGTGCGCCGTTGACTTCGATCCCCGACCACCGCAAGAACATAGCTGGCAGATGCGCATTGTTTCCACGATCCGGGGGGGATCGCGTTTGAAGTCGATCAGTTCAGGCAGCATCACATCGGGTGGGTCTAAGGTCGGGGCGATGTTGCTGGCGCTTTCGCTTGCAAGCTGCGCGGCCTTGCCGGGCGGCAGACCGGCGCCGCTGGATACGTTCGAGCTTTCGGCGCCGTCGCTGGAAGCGCGTGCCCACAGCCGTCGGCAGATACTCATCGCCCAGCCTTCGGCGCTCAAGGCGCTGGATAGCCAGAACATCGTCATCAAGCCATCGCCGCGATCGATCCAGTATCTCAAGGGCGCGCAATGGGCCGACCGGCTGCCGATGATCGTACAGGCGCGGCTGGCAGAGACGTTCCAGCGCTCGGGCAGCTTCACCGGCGTCGGCAAGCCGGGCGAGGGGCTGGCGATCGACTATCAGGTGATCGTCGAGATCCGCTCGTTCGAGGTGCGTGTCGATGGCGGCGAACATGCCGAGGTCGAGCTGTTCGTGCGCCTGTTGAACGACCGCAACGGTGAAGTGCGCGCTTCGAAGACGTTTAGCGCCATCGCGCCCGTTTCGGGCAATGGCAACCAGGCCTATGTCGGCGCGCTCGATGCCGCGTTCGGCGATGCGGCCGGGCAAATCGTCCGCTGGACCGACACTGTGATATGACGCGGCCGGAACTGCTGGCACGGCACTCTACAGCGCCAATGGAATTCAGTACGGCATGAAAAAGGCGGGAAATCCCGCCTTTTCATTTATTCTCTATCGCCCGCTCTAGTGAAGGCGGCCGCTGGCGTGTGCCAGCATCGTGTAGACCTTGCCGGTATCCGAGGTCAGGTAGGTCTGTGCCATGATGTTGTCGCGGTCGTTGCGCGACACGTCCTTGAGCAGCTTTTCGAAATCGTCGCAGTAACGATCGACAGCAGCTCGGAACTCCGCCTCCGACTGATATTTGCGGCGGATCTCGTCGAACGTCTGCTGGCCCTTCAGCGTGTAAAGTCGGCGCGTGAAGACGTCGCGTTCGCCGCGCCGGTAGCGGTTCCACAGCTCGATCGAGGCATCGTGATCGATGGCGCGGGCGATATCGACCGAGAGCGAGTTCAGCGATTCCACGACATGAAGCGGCGAACGCGCAGCGGGAGCCGGGCGCGGCGCTTCGGCGGGTGCCGCCGGCTTGGCATCGTCTTCGCGCGATGCACCGGTCAGGAGGTCGCGCACCCAGCCGCCTTGCGGCGTGCGGCCGTTGGGGTCGCGCTGGCGCGGCGCTTGGTCTGCGGAGCGTTCGAGGTCGAGCGTGCCGCGCAGCGCCGTCTCGCCCGAAGGCGCCTGCGGGGGACGGCGTTGTTCTGGAGCCGGAGCCGGGCGACGTGGCGGCTCAGCGGCGCGTGCGGCAGGCGCTTGCGGCGCCGGACGCAGGTTGCGCTGTTCCGAACTGTCGGCGCTACGGCCAGATTTCGCAACGATTTCAGAAAGTTCCTTCAGCGCGTTGATCTGCTCTGAAACGGCACGGCGGATAGCCGTGGTCGATTCCTTTGCCTCTTCCGGCATCTCGATGACGCCTTTCTTGAGCTCGGCGCGGGTGAGGTCGAGCTCGCTCTTGATCGAGCCGGCGGTACGCCGCATCTCCTCGGTCGCATCGGCAAAGCGCTTGGTGGCCGAATCGACCACTTCGGAAATCGCGATACGGATCTTGTCGGCGGATTCCAGCGTCTTGCCTTCGGCGTTCTGCAGCGTTTGGCCGACCAGATTCTCGAACGAGCGCATGACCCTTTCGAGATCTTCCGATTTCTTGACAAGGCCGACGGCGAGGTCCTCCAGCGACGATTGCCTTTCGAGCGTGTGCTCGAGATTGCTCTGGGCCGAGCTCAACAGGTCCGAGGCACTGGAAAGCAACCGGCTGTGCTCGTCGAACTTGGTGGCGATGGAAGCAACCTCTCGCAAGGTCGAGGACGACAGCTCGGTGAGCCGCGTCGTGTTCGAATCGACCAGGCGCGCCGAACTGGCGAAGGTCTGCGCGGTCTTTTCCGTGGTCGCTGCGAAGCTTTGCGTGCTCCCGGTCAGGCGTTCTTCAACCTGGCCGAGATTGCCTGCCGCCTGCTCGATCAATTGACCGAGCTGCGAGCTGGAAGTGGTCATGCGGCCGATGAGGTCGGCAACGCTGTCGGCAAGCGTCGAGCGCGCGCCTTCGACGGCCGACAGGGTTTCTGCCGTGCGGCTGGCGAGGGCGTCGACGAGGGCGGCGTTTTGAGTGCGCAGCTTCTCGGTCGCACGTTCTGTGACCTCTTCCATGCTCTTTTGCAGCTCGGAGCCGCCCTGGGCAAAGCGCTCGACCAGAGGCCGTGCCGTCTCGTCCAAGATTTTCGATATTTCAGCCGAACGTGCCGCAAGCATCGTATTGAGCTCGCGAGTATTGGCACCGATGGTCTTTGCAGCGTCATTGGTGCTCTGGCCGATATGCTGGCCGACCGCGGTGAAGGTTTCGGCGATCGTGTTGGCACGCGAGACCAACTGCGCCTCGGCGTTCGCGACCTGCTCGTTGAGCTTTTGGCCCATTGTCTCGGCGGAGTAGGCGAGGCGGTTCTCGACGCCGGCGACCTGCTCCTCGACGCGGGCCGCTGTGGCAGCCGCACTCGATGCCAGGCGTTCGTCGGCACCGGCGAGCACCTGCTCGATTTCACGGGCATGGACGGCGAGTTCCTGGCCAGTCTGTCTGGCGCGCTCGGCAACCCGCTGCTCGGTGCTGGTGAAGGCGCCGACAATGGTGTCGGCATGTTCGCCGATGGCAGTGCTGCTGTCGGCGATACGGGATACCAGGCGATGATCCGCCTCCTCGAAGATGCGGCCGATCTCGGACGCACGGGCCGAAAGTGCTTCGGAGCCTTCGGCAATGCGCGAAATAAGTTGCTGGTCGGCGGCATCGAAAATGCGACCCAGATCCGACGCGCGTGCCGCGAGCGCTTCGGCGGATTCGCCGATGCGCACGCCCAGCCGCTCGTCGGCCGTTTCGAAATTGCGCAGGATGTCGCCGGCACGTGCCGCCAGCGACTGGGCCGTTTCGATGGCGCGAGAGACCAGCCTGTGGTCCGCCGCGTCGAAGGTGCCGGCAATCTCGCTTGCTCTGGCTGCCAGCTGATCGGCCGTTTCCTGCGCGCGCGCGAGCAAGGTGTTCGACGTGTCGTCGACGCGGGCAATCAAGGCGCTCGACGCATCCTCGGCGCGCGCGGCAAGACGACGGTCCGCCTCTTCAAAGGTGCGGGCGATGTCCTCCGCCCTGGCGAGCAGGGCAGCCGAGGTCTGCTCGGCACGCTCGGCGATCTTGCGGTCGGCATCGCTGAATGCCGCGCCCGCCTGCTCATGCAGCGCGCTGGTGACTTCCAGGACCTTTTCGCGCAGCGCCCCGGCGACGAAGACCGCGCTTTTTTCGAGCACACTGCGAACGTTGTCGACACCCGTCGACAGCGCCCGCTCCATGGTGCTGGCGCGCTCCTCGATGATGCCTGTCTGCCGGCTGAACGCCTGCTCGATCTTTTCTACGTCGGCAGCGATTGCATCGGAGATGTCGGTGCTCCTGGCGGCGATCTGGTCGATATGGCCGGACAGCGAACGGTCGACATCCTTGCGCGTTTCGGCGAGCCTGGAGAGATCGTCCTGCAATGCGCGGGTCAGCATGTCGCGGCCCTCGCTCAGCTTGCCGACATGACCGGCGACGATCTCGTCGACCTCGCTGCGGCTCATTGCAAGCCTCTCCAGGTCGGCTTCCAACGCGCGCCTGAGGATGTCGCGGCCTTCCGCCAGTTTCTCCACCTGGCCGGCAACCAGCCCATCGATGCTCGAACGGCTTTCGGCCAGCTTGGCGAGATCGTCCTCGAGCGCCTTCGACAGGGTCGAGCGGTCCTGGACGAGCTTCTCTGCGTGGGTTGCGACAAGGCTGTTGACGTTGCCGAGATCGGCTTCCAACGCACGCGAAAACTGCGCGCGATTATCGGTCAATAGCTGCGACTGATCGGCGATGGCGCCCCTGATCGTGTTGAGATCGGCCTCCAAGGCGCGCTTGAGGATATCGCGGCCTTCGGCCAGTTTCTCGACCTGGCCGGAAACCAGTCCGTCGATGCTCGAGCGGCTTTCGGCCAGCTTGGCAAGATCGTCTTCCAAGGCGCGCTTGAGGATGTCGCGACCCTCGGCCAGCTTCTCGACCTGGCCGGCGACCAACCCGTCGATGCTCGAACGGCTCTCTGCCAGCCTGGCAAGATCGTCCTCGAGCGCTTTCGAGAGGGCCGAACGCTCTTCGGTAAGCTTGTTCATATGTTCGGAGACGACGCCCCGCACGGTCTCGAGATCGGTCTCCAGTGCCCGCGACAGCTGACCACGGTCTTCCGCCAGCTTTTCGGACTGGCTGGCGATGACGCCCTTGACAGTGCTCAGATCGGCTTCGAGCGCACGCTTGAGGATGTCGCGGCCCTCTGCCAGCTTTTCGACCTGGCCGGCAACCATCACATCGATGCTCGAGCGGCTTTCGGCCAACTTGGCGAGATCGTCTTCGAGCGCCTTCGAAAGGGTCGAACGGTCTTCGGCAAGCTTGTTCATGTGATCGGAGACAACGCCCCGCACAGCCTCCAGGTCGCTCTCCAGCGCCCGTGACAACTGGCCACGGTCTTCCGCCAGCTTTTCAGACTGGCTGGCGATGACGCCCTTGATCGCGTTCAGGTCCGATTCGAGCGCGCGCTTGAGGATGTCGCGGCCTTCCGCCAGCTTCTCGACCTGGCCGGCAACCAGCCCATCGATGCTCGACCGGCTTTCGGCCAGCTTGGCAAGATCGTCCTCAAGCGTCTTCGAAAGCAGGCTGCGGTCATCGGCGAGCCTGCCAGAATGATCAGCGATCAGACTCCTGATGTCGGAGAGGTCGTTATCGAGTGACTGGGAAAGGCCGCTGCGGTCTTGCGCCAATTTCGCCGAATGCGCCTCGATGAGGCCATTGATGCCGGCGATGTCGGCTTCCAGCGCACTGGCGAGTATGGCGCGACCCTCGGCGATCTTTTCGACCTGACCGGCGACGAGGCCGTCGATGGCGGCGCGATTCTCTGCCAACTTGCCGAGGTCGGCCTCGAGCGCGCGCGAAAGGATGCTGCGGCCTTCGGCGAGCTTGCCGACGTGCCCGGCAACCATTTCATCAATTATCGTACGAGCTTGCACGAGTTTTCCGGAGTCTTCGTTCAGGGCCTGGGCCAGCCTGTTGCGACCCTCTTCAAGGCTTTCGAGATGGCTGCCCAGTGAAGCGTCGATCGCTGCGCGCGATTCGTTGACCTTGCGCAGATCCTCCTCAAGGGCGCGCGAGATAAGGCTGCGGCCTTCGGCAAGCTTCTGCACCTGGTTGGCCACCGCTGCGTCGATTTCGGCGCGACCCTCGGCGAATTTCGCCAGATCGGCCTGCATTGCCGCCGCCATCCGGTCGCGGCTTTCGGAAAGCTTGCGGCTATGGTTTTCAACGGCTTCCTCTATGCCGGCGCGAGCATCGGCAAGCCGCTGGATGTCCGTGTCGAACGAACGCGATACGACATGGCGTGCCGCTTCCATGCGCCCGGCGAAATCGCCGGCGCGGGCTTCAAGCATGGTCGAGGTCGATGAAATGATGTCGGCCATGTCGGCACCGATCTGGGTCTTGCCCTGATCGATCATTGCCGACAGCGTCTCCTTGCTATCCTGGAAGGTGTGGGCGATTTCGCGCGCGCGCTCGACCAGCGTCTCGTTGATCTGGCGTGCGCGAGCCTCCAGCGCGGCGTTGAGCTTCTGCGTGCCGGTGTCGAGCGCCTCGGCGCGGGTCTGGAACTCGCTGATCAGCGCCTGGCCACGTTCGGCAAGCGTCCGCTCAATGCCGTTGAGGCTGGCTTCGAATTCCGAATTGAGTGTGCGGGCGGCGCCGCCGAGCAGCGACACCATGCCGCTTGTGCGGTCGTCGAGCAGGTCGGTCAGCGACCGCGTCAGGCCATCGGTGGTGTCCGTCAGCTTGGCGATGCGGGTGTCGAGCAGGCTGGCGAAGGCCTCGCCCGACGTCGACAGCCGATCGGTGATCGATTCGAGCCGGCCTTCCACCGAATCGAAGATCGACATCGAGCTTCCGTTGATCCTGTCGATCAGCGTGTCGCCGGATTCGTTGATCGTCATCGACAGCTTGGTCGAGGCATTGAGAATGCTGTCGCGAATGATATCGCTGGCGGCGTTGATCTCGTCTTTCAGTGTCTCGTGGGCGCCGGTGATCGAAGCGCGCACGCGCTCGGCATGGGTGACGACTGCTTCGCGCTCGCTGCCCAGCCCATCGACCAGCGAGCGGATGCGGGACTCGTTCTCTGAATAGGAGCGCTCGATCTGGTTCACCTCGCTGTGAACCAGCGTTTCGAGCTCGACGGCACGCGCAAGCGTGCGTTCGATGCCTTCGCCCATGGCTGCCACCTCGCGGCGAACCGCTTGGCCGATCATCATGACGCGATCCTGGGCAAGATTTTCCGGCTCGGCCAGACGGAAGGCCACCTCGGTCATCGACTGCGCGGCAAGGCGCATCTCCTGAGCGCGGCGAATCATCACTGCGAATGCCCAGAACAGGATGACAGGCACGATTGCCGCGACCGCCAGGCCGATCAGCTCGGGACGGGCGAAAAACTGATCGAAGGTGCGGATGTTCCAGATGCCAGGTCCGAACAACAGGTTCGCAAGGCCGCCAGCGCCGGCGATCCAGGCCAGCGAAACGAAAGCCACGACCCAATAGATCGTGTTCGAGGCGCGCCGATTGAGGGTGTGCAGGAGCGTTTTATAGTCTTTTTGACGATCGTCGTTGGCCGGCGAGAAAGCTGCCGGCTGCGAGCCATTGCGCGTTGCGACAGGACGCAACTCAGCCGGCTTGGCCTTTGGCGCGGAATTTGCGTTCTGGCGTTGATTGGCGGCTTGTGCCGCGCTCTGGGTCTGGTCCGGGGCAGGCGGTTCGTTCTGGCTGCGACCTTCGCGCGCCAGCTCGTCGGCGGCTTGCGATATTTGCGCTTCCAGATCTTCCATGGATGCCGCCATGTCGAAGTCGCCGCCGGCATCGCCGCTCAGGTCGATATCGAGTGCCTTTTCGAGTTCTCTGGCTACGTCGCTGTCGAGCGTTCTTGTCGTCGTTGGTTTCTTCGCCATGCCTTCGCTACCCTGTACAAGCTGCGGCGGGACTTATGGTTCTGCTTATTGATTCTGCCTAGCGTGTCCCGCGCAGGAGGCTGAAAATGGACCCTGTCGTATCGTAATGACACAGCCGGGTAAAGAAAACATGCATTCCGCCCGATACGTAAAACTTTAAATATAAGGTTAACACAGCCGTGATTCCGGCGCCGTTATCGCGACATTTTTCCGGGCCAATCATTAACCCGTTGTCCACCGGATACGCCTAGTTTTTGCGGCGGTCGAAGAACGGAGTCTCAAAGTGATACGTGGCGAAAACGGCATTGCCTTCTCGATGCCCGGCGGCGATGTGTCGGGGACAGCCGGGGCGCGGCCGATCGACCTGGCGCATCTTGCGCGCCAGACGATGGGCGATCGGAGCCTCGAGCAGGAGGTGCTGGCTCTGTTCGTGCAGCAGGCGCTGTCGGTGCGCGACAAGATCGTCGATGCGGATGTCGGGCAGCGGCTGCTATTGGCACACGGGCTCAAAGGCTCGGCGCGCGGGGTCGGCGCCTTCGCCATCGCCGATTGCGCCAGTGCGATCGAATGCCGGCCCGAAGACGCCGGCACGCTGAAGCGGCTTGGCTCGCTGATCGAAGAAGTGCGCGACTTCGTCGCCGCCATCAGCCGATAGCACTTATTCCCGAAACGCCACACAGCGGCGCTTTGGCGCCGCAGTTGACTTGTCCGGCAGAGTGATTATGTCGGCTCAGACTCCCTTCAGGTGACAAATGACCAAGCTGACCTTCATCGCCCATGACGGCACGCATTTTGACGTGGATGCCGAAAACGGCTCGACCGTCATGGAAAATGCGATCCGCAATGCGGTGCCGGGAATAGAAGCGGAATGCGGCGGCGCCTGCGCCTGCGCGACCTGCCATGTTTATGTCGACGAAGCCTGGACGGCGGAGGTCGGCGAGCCGGAAGCCATGGAAGAGGACATGCTGGATTTCGCCTACGACGTCCAGCCGAATTCGCGGCTGTCATGCCAGATCAAGGTGCGCGACGCCCTCGACGGGCTGGTCGTGTGCGTGCCGGCCCGCCAGGGCTGAAGCCGATTTTTGCCGCTGCCGCTTGGCAGCGGACCAATGGTCATGCAGTGTCGCGCCGTTTCCCATAAAGGCGCATGCTTCATGACCGCTATCATCAAGACAGACGTACTCATTGTCGGGGCAGGGCCTGTCGGTCTGTTTGCGGTATTCGAGCTCGGCCTCTTCGACATGAAGTGCCATCTGATCGACATACTCGACCGGCCCGGCGGGCAGTGCGCCGAACTCTACCCGGAAAAGCCGATCTACGACATTCCGGGCTGGCCCTCAATCTCGGCGCAAGGTCTGGTCGACAAGCTGCTTGAGCAGATCGCGCCGTTCAAGCCCGAATTCACCTATAACCGCATGGTTTCGGGCCTGGAAAGACTGGAGGACGGCAGCTTCCGCGTCACTACCGACGAAAACGAGGTGTTCGAAGCCAAAATCGTCGTGATCGCCGCTGGCGGCGGCTCTTTCCAGCCGAAGCGGCCGCCGATCCCGGGCATCGAACCCTATGAAGGCAAGAGCGTGTTCTACTCGGTGCGCCGGATGGAGGACTTTCGCGGCCATGACCTCGTCATCGTCGGCGGCGGCGATTCGGCGCTCGACTGGACGCTGAATCTGCAGCCGGTGGCCAAGAGCGTGACACTGGTGCACCGGCGGCCCGAATTCCGTGCAGCGCCCGACAGCGTCAACAAGATGTATGCCATGCAGGAGATGAAGCAGCTGGAATTCCAGGTTGGACAGGTGACTGGCCTGACCGGCGCCGACGGCCAGCTCGCCTCCGCCATCATCAAGGGACCGGAGGGCGATATCGAAGTACCGTGTACGCGGATGCTGCCATTCTTCGGCCTGACGATGAAGCTCGGCCCAATCGCCGAATGGGGCCTCAATCTCCACGAGAACCTGATCCCGGTCGACACCGAAAAATTCCAGACGTCGGTGCCTGGCATCTTCGCCGTAGGCGACATCAACTGGTATCCCGGCAAGTTGAAGCTGATCCTGTCAGGCTTCCATGAGGTCGCTTTGATGGCGCAAGCAGCCAAGCGCATCGTCAGCCCCGGCGAGCGCATTGTGTTCCAGTATACGACCTCGTCGACCAGCTTGCAGAAGAAGCTCGGCGTGGTCGACTGAACCTCGCTGTATTTTCGTCGGGCCGGTCTACTCCGCCAACGCTGGGGCCACAGCCTCGGCGTGGCCGCGAAGCGTTTTTTCCGGCATCAACCAGAGCGTGATGAACGACAACAGCAAGGTTGCGGCCGCTGCAAGAAAGATCATCACGAACGGCATGGCCGAGGCAACATGGCCGGCCGGCTGCGTGCCTTCGCTGGCCAGCGGCAGGCCGTAGCCAAGGGCGACGGCACCAAGCATGGCGACGCCAAGCGCACTGCCCAGCGAGCGGAGGAAGGTGAGAACGCCGGTCGCCACGCCAAGGTGCATACGATCGACGGCGTTCTGGACCGAGACAGTGGCAACCGGAAAGGTCGTGCCTGTGCCCAGGCCTACGCAGGTCGTCAACACCTCGACGAGCAACAGTGAGGCATGGCCGGCGACCAGGCTGAGCACGCCGAGGCACAGGATCGAGAAAACCGTTCCGATCATGGCAATGCGTTTATAGTGGAAAAAGCGCGGGATCATTCGCGCGCTGAAGGTCGCACCGGCCACCGTGCCGAGCATCAGCCCAAGCAACGCGGTGCCCGATTCGCTGACCGACAGGCCGACGACCGATTGCAGGTAGACCGGCAGATAGACCGACAAGCCGACATTGGCGGCCTGCAGCAGGAACATCGACAGCGTCCCGGCGAGAACGATCGGATTGCCGAGCACTTCGAGCGAGATCAGCGGTTCGGCCGCACGCAGCAGCCTCAGCGCGAACGCGCTCCAGAACACCGCTGAGCAGAAGAGCAGTCCAAGGATTTCAGGCGACAGCCAGGGATACTCGCTGCCGCCCCAGTTCAAGGCAAGCAGCAGCAGCGAGGTGGCCGCGACCAGAAGCAGCGCGCCGAGGCCGTCGATGCGGTGATGTTTTGCGGCGATCGGCAGCTTCTTGAGCGGGTTGTTGATGATCGCCATCGCCAGCAGGCCGAGCGGAATGTTGATCCAGAAGATCAGCGACCAATGCAGATGTTCGGCGAAGGTGCCGCCGAGCAGCGGCCCGGCGATGCTGGCGACGGCCCAGGTGCCCGAGATCCAGGCGGCGTAGCGAGCCCGCTCGCGCGGCGGCACGAGGTCGCCGATCACGGTCTGCGTCAGGGCGAACAGCCCGCCGCCGCCGGCGCCCTGGATCGCCCGGCCGACAACCAGGACCAGCATGTTGGGGGCGGTGGCGCTGACCAGCGAGCCGGCGAGAAAGATCAGGATTGCAGCATAGACGGTCGGCCGGCGACCATAAATGTCGGAGATCTTGCCGTAGAGCGGCGCCACGGCGGTCGCGGTCAGAAGATAGCCGGTCACGATCCACGGCAGATACTCGGCATGCCCGAGCAGACGTGCCATCGTCGGCATCGCCGGCGCGACGATGGTCTGGTCGAGCGCTGCCAGCAGCATCGACAAAAGCACGCCGCCGATGATGGCGTTTTTCTCGGTTTCGGTCAGCGGCGTGCTGGTTTCCACCATCGCTTGCTTGTCGATAGCCTGGTCCATATCCATCATCCCATTACGCTTGGGTGCACGTCCGCGAGGCGCTGGACTGCGTCGAGTGTACAGATTGGCCGTGTTCTCGTGCCTTTGAGATGAGCCCTGCGAACTCGATATATGTCGTTCGCTATAGGCCGATTTCGACAGCGGCTCGAAAGTTTTTCGAAGCTGGCACCATGTTTCGGCAAAATTGGCTTTGGTCCAAATTGGCTTTTCCGACGACGCGGAGTTCAGCCGGGAGCGAGTCGGCCGTTCTCAATGCGCTCGATGCGGTAATTCAAGAGCCGCAGGATGCGGCTTTGGAAATTGACGCTTTCCACACGATCGAAGCGCATCTGCTCCTGGTCGTGCTTGGCGAGCATGGCCGCCGTTATTTTTGCGGCCTTGGCCTTGGCCAGTTCGCAGGTCTTTTCCGGGTAGCTCGCCTTCAAGGCGTCTTCGAGTTCGCGGCCATGGTTCTTGGCAATCTCGACGTGGCGTTCCTCATGGCGCTTGATGTCGGCGGACAACGTATCCCAGAACAGCCTGACGCCTGCATCGGCTTTCCGCGGGCGGCGCCACTGCGGAAGGATCACCTTGACCTTGACGATGACGACAGCGTCGGCAATCCAGCACGAGCCCGGCTTTTGCGCATAGCTGACGCGGGTGGTGAACGCCATCTGGGTAGCGCCTGGATGCCGCGACCCGGTGCTTTTCACCTGAGGCCCGAGTTTCGACAGCTGGGTCTCGATGTCGTCGAGCGTCCTGCCGCCGATCGGGAAATAACTATATGTCTTGACGAGAGTTGCAGCGCTGGCCGGGAATGCGGTCAGGGCGAGCATCAGGGCGCAAAGGAAGGATCGTTTCATCGTGTTGCCTCTTTGCCCACCTTGCTTTACCGCCGTCTCCGGCGCAACGGAATTGATCCCCGGCCACGCCGCGGGATCGGACATGGTTGATGGGCAATGATGACAGGGCGATGGCAGTTGGCCCACGGACGCCATCTCGACATTGGTGGCAAGGCCGTGGTCGTCGGCATCCTCAACATCACGCCGGACAGTTTTTCCGACGGCGGCCTGTTCGATGCGCCTGAAAAAGCAGTTGACCAGGCGCGCCGCATGGTCGGGGAGGGGGCCTCCGTCATCGACATAGGCGGAGAATCGACACGTCCCGGGGCGTCTGCGGTCTCCGCAAAGGAAGAGCAGGCTCGCATATTGCCGGTCATCGAGGCGCTCGCGACGTCTGTCGGAACGCTGATCTCGGTCGATACCTATCGCGAGGATACGGCCCGGCTCGCCGTCCAGGCCGGCGCACATATCGTCAATGATGTCTGGGGCCTGCAGCGCGAACCGGGCATTACCCGCATCGCGGCCGAAACCGGCGCCGGGCTTGTCATCATGCACACGGGACGGGATCGACAGAAACTGCCTGACGTGATTGCCGATCAGCTCTTCTTCCTCAGGAAGTCGCTGGAAATTGCGCGACGGAGCGGTGTTGCCGACGACCATATCGTGCTCGACCCGGGCTTCGGCTTCGCCAAGGAGACGGCCGCTGAAAATCTTGACCTGATGGCACGGTTTTCCGAGCTTCGTGCGCTGGGTTTTCCACTGATGGCCGGCACATCGCGAAAGCGCTTTATCGGCACCGTCACCGGCCGCGATGCAGCCGCAAGGGGCGCCGGAACCGCGGCCACCAGCGTCATCCTGAGGCTCAAAGGCGCGCATCTCTTTCGCGTCCACGATGTCGCAATCAACGTGGATGCGTTGGCCATTGCCGATGCTATGCTGGCGCGTGAGATCGGGGAAAGCTGAGCCATGTATGTCATCCGCATGAAAAACTGCGCTTTCTTCGCTCGGCACGGTGTGCTGGACGAAGAAGAGACGCTCGGCCAGCGCTTTTATGTCGATGCGGCACTCACGGTGGATCCCGGACGGGCGCTGGTCGAGGATTCCATCGAGGACACCGTCAATTACGGCATCGCTTTTGCGGTCATCGAGAAGATCATTACAGGCGAGCGGCGCTTTCTGATCGAAGCGCTGGCGCTCGAAGTGGCGAGGGCGCTGACGGCGCGGTTTCCGCAGATCAAAAAGGCCGAGATCACCGTGCGCAAGCCGAATGCCCCGGTGCCGGGTGTGCTCGATCATGTCGAGGTGACCGTTGTCTGGCCAGAATAATACCGTCTATCTCAGTCTCGGCGGCAATCTCGGTGATCCGGCGAGGTCGATGGCTGCGGCACTGGGCATTCTGGATGCCGACGAGAGCACGCGCGTCGTTGCCGTTTCGTCGCTCTACCGCACGCCGCCTTGGGGCAAGCTCGATCAGCCGGATTTCCTCAATGCGGCGGCCGAAATCTGGACCGCGCTCGCACCGCGAGAGTTGCTGGACCTCTGCCTTGATGCCGAGCGAAAACTGAAGCGGGTGCGCGAGGAGCGCTGGGGGCCGCGCCTGATCGATATCGACATTCTGGTGTTCGGCGACCGCGTTATCCACGAGACCGGGCTGGAGGTGCCGCATCCGCGCATGCTGGAGCGCGCCTTCGTGCTGGCACCGCTGGCAGAAATTGCGCCGGAGCTCGTGGTCGACAGCAAGAGCGTGTCGGAGCGGCTGGCCGCAGTCGACACATCGGGCATTGAACGGCTGCCGTCAGGCCGGGATTGGTGGAAGGCCTGACGCTGCCGCCATCGGAGCCCGAAATCAGCCGGAAAACCCACCTCCGTCGAGGAACATTTGTTCGTCCGGTGTCGTCTCGCGGCCAAGCATCCTGTTTCGGTGCGGAAAACGGCCGAAGCGCTGGATGATGTCGCGATGCTCGCTCGCATATTTCAGGTAGGATGGCGCCTTGGCGGCTGTAAGCTCCACCGATTTGAGCTGATCGGCGAGGTCCTCCGAATGCTCATAGGGCAGATAGAGAAAAACGCGGAGCTCTTCGTCGAGCGCCAGGTCATGGCCGTCAGCGATCGCCTTCCCGGCGAAATGCCGCGCCAGCGGGTCCGTGGCGTACATGTGGCCGGTGCCGCGAAAGCAGTTTCGCGGAAACTGGTCGAGGAGGATCATCAGTGCCAGCGACCCTTCGGCGTGTTCAGACCAGCCGTCGCATTCGCGGCCGGCGGCGGCGAAGTGCAGATCGAAAAACCGGGTGCGGAAGTCGGCATCAAAGGCGTCGTTCTTCTCGAACCATGCCTCCTCCCCGGCGTCGCGCCAGAATCTGGTGACGGAGAGAGCGCGCTCGTCCAGTTCGTTCATCATTCGCGTCATTCCAAGGTTTAATCGGCCGGTTCGGATTTCTGCAGCACGCCGGCGGTCTCTTCGTTGAGCGCCTGGCCCGCGCGTCGTGGCGTGCTGAGCGGCGTCGGAATGGGGGTGCCGATATTGCCTTTGAGAAAGCGTCGCCCGGCGCGGATGCCTTCGGCCAGCTGAAGTTCGAAACGGGCAGTGTCGCGGCGACGGACATCCTCGATGACCTCGGCGACCTCTTCCGGGTCGACGCCAAGGGCTTCCAGTGTCGAGCCGCCGAAGACAAGCGCCGATTCGAAGGTCTCGCGGAGCTGATAGTCGACGCCGGCACGAATGAGCTGCAACGCCGTACCGCGGTCGAAAGCCCGTGCCAGCACCGTCAGCAAGGGAAATTCCGCCTTGATCAGTTCGGCGATGCGCACGGCGGCATCGGGCTTGTCGACGCAGATCAGCACTGCGCGTGCCCGCCCGGCTCCCGCGGCACGCAGGATGTCCAGCCGCGTGCCGTCGCCATAATAGACCTTGAAGCCGAAATCGGCTGCCGCCTGGATCATTTCGACCTCATTGTCGATGATCGATACGTCGATGCCGCGCAACAAAAGCGGCTGGCTGGCGATCTGGCCGAACCGGCCAAAGCCGATGATCAGCACGCTGCCGGTCAGGCCGTTGGCGACATCGACGCCTTCAAGCGACTGCTCGTCGCGCGGCGTCAGATACCGCAGGGCTATGATTGCCAACGGCGTCAGCACCATGGAAATGATGACGATAGCGGTCAGCATCGCATTGGCCTGGCTATCGATGATCCCGACTGCCGCTGCTGCGGAATAGAGGACGAAGGCGAATTCGCCGCCTTGCGCCATGAAGACCGCGCGCTCGAGCGCTTCCCGGTGGCCGGTTTTGAGGACGCGGGCAACGATATAGATGCCGATCGCCTTCATCATCATGTAGGCGACGACATAGATGGCAATGAGCTGCCAGTTGACGACGACCACATGCAGGTCAAGTGACATGCCGACGGCGAGGAAGAACAGCCCGAGCAGAATGCCGCGGAACGGTTCGATGTCGGCCTCCAGCTGGTGGCGGAAGGTCGATTCCGACAAGAGTACGCCGGCCAGGAAGGCGCCCATCGCCATCGACAAGCCGGAAAGCTGCATGGCGAGCGCCGATCCGAGAACGACCAGAAGGGCGGCTGCGGTCATCACCTCGCGGGCGCGCGCATCCGCCAGGATACGGAAGAACGGATTGAGCAGATAGCGTCCTGCAAGCACCAGCCCGACGATCGCGGCAAGGCCGATACCGACCTCCGTCAACCGATCCGACAGGCTCATATCGGCACCGCCCGGCGCGAGGAAGGCGATCAGCGCCAGCAGCGGCACGATGGCCAGGTCTTCCAAAAGCAGGACCGAAACGATGCGCTGGCCCTTGGGCGTGGCCAGCTCGCCGCGTTCTTCCAGCAATTGCATGACGATGGCCGTCGAGGTGAGCACGAAACCGGCGCCGGCGACGAAGGATTGCGCGATAGGAAAACCTCCCGCCAGCCCGACGCCGGTCAGCAGGACCGCGCAGACGCCGACCTGCAGCGCGCCAAGCCCGAAAATCTCGCGGCGCAGGCCCCACAGCCGTGACGGCTGCATCTCCAGTCCGATGATGAACAGGAACATGACGACGCCGAGTTCGGCGACATGAAGAATGGCTTCCGATTCGGAAAAGATGCGCAGCCCAAACGGGCCGATCACGACGCCGGCCGTCAAATAGCCGAGGATGGAGCCAAGTCCCATGCGCCTGAAGATCGGCACCGCAACGACGCCGGCGGCAAGCAGCGCCACCACCTGGATCAGATCGCTGTTCGATGCCTCCGCCGCCATGCCTGCCGTTCCGCTCTCTTGCAACAAGCGGCCAAGATAGGGGCTTCGGAGCGGATCGAACAGTGCGAATCCGGTGCGTCGTGGAAGCGATATTGCAGGCGCACTGCACAGGATAATGGGCCTCCGGGCGTTGCTTGTTCCAGCGATCCGGCGCTAAGGACGCCCGGCTTCGGCCAGTGGAGGGTGAGCGACGATCAAGTCGCGGCCCTTTTTGAGGAGATGACTGACATGAAGACGTTTTTGCTGGTTGCCGTTGGTATCGCGGCACTTGCCGGCTCCGCCTGTTCCAAGGCACCGGAGTGCACGACCGAGATGCTGAGCAAGAAGGCTCAGGACATGACTGCAGCGCTTCAGGCTGCGATTACCAAGGATCCGGCCAAGGCAGCCGATCTCACAGCCAAGGTCCAAGCGGTCACAACCAAGTATCCGGGTAGCACAACAGCGGCTGACGCCTGCAAGGCCTATGACGAGCTGACTGCGGCGATCAAAGGCTGAGCGCCCATTGCATGTCAAAGAGGGCGGCGCCGTTTGGCTGCCGCGTTTTTCATGCCGGAGACTCAGTTCGGAGCGATGGAGCCAACTTCTACCGCATCGACCCGCTTCAACTTCATGCCGATGACCGGGACCAGTTGCTGGTCGACGCGCACGGCAACGGTCACCGTCATCGAATTGTCGTCTGGGACAAGCGCCTGCATTACGCCGCGCAACTGATTGCGATTGATGGTGAAAACCACCTTGTGCGCATCGACGACATTGCCACCGATAATGTCGAGGCCGGACCCGGCGGCGCCGCCCATGAAGCTGCCCTTGTAGCCCTGGCGGCCCTTGTGCTCGATCGTTGCCGACATCTGCTGGGTGAACATGCCGACCCGGCAGCCGCCGTCGAGCGACATGCCGACTTTGCCGTCAGGCGTCGAGCCGGTGAAGCTGCAGGTGAATTTCGTGGCCTTGTATTTGCCGGCGACGATTTCTCCGGGGCCGACCCATTTGCCTTCGACCGATCGAAAGAACTGCTTGTCCGGTTCCGCCCCCGTAGCCTTTCCGGCAATGCCGACGGTTGCGACAAGCGCGAGCGCCACGGGCAGCCCGCTGGACAGAATAACGCTTTTCATCGACGACACCCGGCAACAAAGAGACTGGTTTGGACACTTCCGACCATGAACAAGATTGGTTAATGCTTTGTCACCCCAAGGCAATAGTCACGTTCGGGAAACGGATGTTTCTTTTTCTTTCTTTGCTGCAAAGGACGTCAGTGCGGAGAGAAAATCGCCTAATCCGGGCCGCCTGACAGCGTAAAAGGGCAGGGGCCTTGCGGTTTCCATCGCTGCAATGCCGATACGCGCCGTCATCATGCCGTTGACGACGCCTTCGCCGAGCTTGGCCGAGAGCCGGGCGGCAAGGCCGTGGCCGACGATCTGTTGGACGAAACTGTCGCCGACGGCGATCGACCCGGTGACCGCGAGATGGGCAAGAACGCTGCGCGCCAGGCGAAAGAAGCCAAGCGTGCCCGGGCGGCCGCCATAGAGCTCCGACAGTCGCCGAATCAGCCGGCCGGCTTCGAATACGACATAGGCGACGTCGACCAGCGCGCGCGGGCTGACCGCGGTCACCAGGGACACACGCTTTGCCGCCTCGAGGATCATCACCTTCGCGCGGGCGTCGAGCGGGCCGAGGATCTCGGTCTCGGCCAGGCGCACCAGATTGCCGCCGTCAATGATCTCGCCGCGCAATTCGGCCAGCGAGCGCCTGCCGGCCGCGGTTTCGGGCTTGGCCGAGACAAAGACCGACAACTCGTCGACCACGGCTCGGGCGGTCTTCGGATCGTCACGGGCAATCGCATCGAGCGCCCGCTTCTGCAACTTTTCGACCTCGGCAAGCCGGGCAATCGCCATGAACTCGCGCACGAGGATGATCAGAAGCGCCAGGATGGCGATCGCGGCCATGCCGGCGGCCAGCCAGCCCAGCCACTCGGCGCGCTCGAACAGGTCGCGAATCAGCTGGTCGGTCCAGAGGCCGACGGCGAGCGAAACCAGAACGCCCAGCGCGCCGAAGAACAGGCTGCCAAGCAGCGAACGTTTTCGCGGCGCAATCGCCGGCGGCGGCTCGGCAGCAACGATATCAGGCTCGTCGAAGACGTCGATCTCCGCCGGTGTGACCACAGCTAGATCCGCCTTCACGGTACGCGGCTTTCGCGCCGGCGCGGCCTCGGACGCAGCATGGCGAGCCGTCGAATCTTGCTTCTGCTGGGGCTCCGGCTCGATGCGAAAGGCCGCCGGTCTGCGGGGCGCACTCATGCGAGATGATCTCCGATCAGGAACTGCAGCGCGCGGTCGAGCCTGATATGTGGCAGCGACAGCGTGACGCCCTCGGCGGTGCGCTCGAGCTTCGGCGGGCGAAAGCGCACGAAGCGGATTGCGGGGTCGTCATTGTTCTGCCGGCGGATCGATTCGGCAACGTCGAACAACGCATCAACTTTCTCCGGCAAGT
Organism: Mesorhizobium sp. M0208; assembly: GCF_040322015.1. Classification (NCBI taxonomy): domain Bacteria; kingdom Pseudomonadati; phylum Pseudomonadota; class Alphaproteobacteria; order Hyphomicrobiales; family Phyllobacteriaceae; genus Mesorhizobium; species Mesorhizobium sp. M0208. The sequence goes on from NZ_JAMYSP010000008.1 coordinate 34,486, forward strand.
CTCCGGGAAATATGGCTGTTTCGGTCTTTCCGTCAAAGGTTTCGCCGTTGATTTTTTCGCCACGCAATGGCGTGCCGATAATGACCGGCAAAGTCTCGCGGCCCTGCTTGACCGCGCCTTCACGGGTCGCGCGCATGGCCGCCATGGCGACGACGTCGACGTCGGCTCCGGTGTAATTCGCCCGCGCCCCGGCGCGGTCGGCTAGCCGCCGCACGATGGCCTGCAGGCGGTCGTGGCTTTCGTGGTGCAGGTGGTCGGCCTTGGTCGCGGCCACCAATATGCGGTCGATGCGCCTCGAAAACAGGTCGGTCAGGAGGTTGCCCCGGCCGGGCCGGAAACAGGACAGGATTTCGGTGACCGCGCGCTCCAGATCGGCCATCGCGCCGGGGCCCGCATTCAATGCCTGCAATGCGTCGATGAGCACGATCTGGCGGTCGAGACGCGTGATGTGTTCGCGAAAGAACGGTTTAACGACATGCGTCTTGTAAGCCTCGTAGCGCCGCTCCATCATAGCCTGCAGCGATCCCGAGCGGGAGCGCCGGCCGTCCAGATTCGGCAGCGGCGCGAAGGTGAGAGCGGGCGAGCCTTCAAGATCGCCGGGCATCAGAAAGCGGCCGGGCGGCAAGGTCGAAAGCGCCCGCTCATCGAGCTTGCAGGCCTTGAGATAGGCCGCGAAGCTCTCGGCGAGACGGCGCGCCGTCATCTCGTCGGCGTCGGCGTTGGGGTCGACCGGATTGGAGAGCGCCCGCCATTCCCGCGAAAGATCGACACGCACCGGCAACACGGCCATCTCGAAGGCCTCACGCGAAAAATCGGCGTAGGACTTGCCGAGCAGCGGCAGGTCGAGCAGCCATTCGCCGGGATAATCGACGATGTCGACCGACAATTTGCCGGCGGAAAACATGCGGCTCCAGCCAGAGGCCGATTCGTATTCGATGGTGAGCCTCAGTTCGGAAATCGCACGCGTCGAATCCGGCCAGACGCGCTCGTCGACAAGAGCCGCGATGTGATCCTCGTACTGGAAGCGTGGTACGGCGTCGTCCGGCTGCTCTTCGAGAAAAGCCCGGGCGATGCGCCCCGATTTTTGTGCCTCAAACAGCGGCAAGCGTCCACCATGGACCAGATTGTGTACAAGGGCCGAGATGAACACCGTCTTGCCGGCGCGGGACAGCCCGGTCACGCCAAGCCGCAGCGACGGAGCGAAAAGCCCGGCAGCGCGGCCTGACAACGTATCCAAGGCAATCTTGGCCTCGTCGGTAAAAGTCGTCAGCGATGATGCCAAATCTGTTCTCGCGGGCCGGTCAGGCTCCGATATAGGCTTTGATGCGCGGCTTTGAAATGGCCTCAGATATCCGCAGGCGTCAGGAAGGCTTCGAGATAGCCGGTGCCTGGCGCAGCCTCGGCAAGTCCGCCGTTGAACCGGACCACGGCAAGTGCGGAGGTCGGGAAGCCGTGGTTCAGCATGGCCCGCGCGGTCTCGTTGCCGTCGCCCGACAGCGCCATGGCGAGATCCTCAATCATCGGATTGTGGCCGATGGCGAGCAAGGCATCCAGCCCGCCATTCTGCCGGATGGCAGTGAGGTATGCGGCGGCATCGTCGCTGTAGAGGGTGTCACAGAACAGCACCCGGCCCGTGTTGGTATGGCCAGCCAAGCTTTCCAGCGTCTGGCGGGCGCGCTTGGCGCTTGAGCAAAGGGTGAGGGCCGGTGCGTATTTGCGGGAACGCATCAGTACGCCCATCGCTTCGGCGTCGGCGAAGCCGGATTGATCGAGCGGGCGGTCGAAGTCAGCCACACCAGGCAGCGCCCAGCCGGCCTTCGCATGCCTCAGCAGGTAAAGTCTGGTCACGGAACCCCCGATAATGTCGGGTACCGACCGGTCAAATGCGGCCGCAGGAATTAGCCATCAGAAGCGTTTCGCGCGCAATGCCGATGCCCCCTCAAGCATAATGAATCATGCGCGAATTCGGGCGTGCCGTTCATGCGAATGATGTCGCCAATGTCGGTTTGTCCCACATAAACAAATGCGTGAAACTGTCGTCGATTGCGCTTGTGCAGTTTTCGGTCCGCGAATATATAGGCGCCAAATTTGGGGTTTGTTGGGTGAGTCGAATGAACGACATCGTTACCGCCGATTACGTACCCTCCGAAGACGAGCCGTTTATGAACGAGCGGCAGAAATCCTACTTTCGCATGAAGCTCGTCACCTGGAAGAACGACATCTTGCGCGAAGCGCGCGAAACTCTCGAAATCCTGCAGCAGGAAAACGCCAACCACCCTGACCTCGCCGATCGCGCCTCCTCCGAAACCGACCGCGCCATCGAACTTCGCGCCCGCGATCGCCAGCGAAAACTCATCTCCAAGATCGATTCGGCCCTCCAGCGCCTTGACGAAGGCACTTACGGTTACTGCGAGGAGACGGGCGAGCCGATCGCGCTGAAGCGGCTCGACGCGCGCCCGATCGCCACCTTGTCGATCGAGGCACAGGAGCGCCATGAGCGGCGCGAGAAGGTCTACCGCGACGACTGAGCAGGCGGGAAAAACACGGCATCGGTAGAGCGTTCAAAATGGCCGGTTTTCCGGCCATTTTCATTGGCCGTTCGCTATCGCCCTATCTTTTCTGATTGGACAACTCGCCGAGGAGCTTCGTCATCTCGTCGTCGAGAGAGGGCGATGCCTTCGCCACCGGCTTGCTCGCCGTTTGGCTGAAGCGTGGCTCGTCGAGGGAAACCTCCAGCTCCTTCATCAGCGCATCGTCGATCGACTCATGCTGTGCCGGCGGCTCGTATCTTGCCGGGGAGTCCTGTCTTGCCGGCTGCGGCGCATGCCGCGAGGCATTGGCATTGACGGATCCATAACTTGGCAACGGTGTAACGTTCGATGCCGGTTTCGGCGCCGGCGTAGGCGCCGGCATTGTTGCCGCCATCGTCGCCGTCTGGCGGGCTCGGACAGGGGGTGCGGCCGCGCTTGCCGGCTGCGGCGGCGCTTGCCTCGCCGGCGCGGCTGTGGTCTGAGCTGGCCTTGCTGCCGGCTGATGGCTGTTGTCTCCGGTCAATGCCGGGCGGCGCAGCGCCGAGAGCCTGATGTCGCGCTCGACGACGACGTCGGTCGGACCACCGATCAAGAGCAGGTGCTCGATATCGTCGCGGCGCACCAGCACCAGCCGCCGGTGACTGTCGACCGCTGTGGCATCCATGACAGCCAGCCGCGTCTTGCGGTTCCTGCCCCCGGCGACGAATGTTCCGAATGTCAGGCTGCGGACCAGCCTGATGATAAGAAGAATGATGAGCAGCAGGACAAGTACTGCAAACGTCCATAGGATTGCTGCGGCATAACCAGGCCCCGCCACGCCATCCAGCCATTGCAGCATTGGTTCCCCCAAAATCAGCTTTCGAAGAGAGGCGACACTAGACTGTTGCGGCAGGCCACCGCAAGTTGCCTTTCACGCTTCGTGAACAGCTCGAAACCGGGAGCCGAACGGCGTCATTTTTAGCGGACATCTGCCGCCGGGCCTTTTCCCGACCCTGAGAATATGATTCAACCGACGCCGGAATTCACGAGCAGGGGGCACATGGCCAAGGAAGCGCGCGGCGATTTCTATCCGGTACCTATCGTCGACCAGAACACGCGACCGGGCGCGGTCACCCGGCTCATCGTTTTCATCGTCGTCCTGACAGGGGCAGCGATCGTCTTCGGCCTTTTCCGAGAGCGACTTGGCGATCCATTCCTGCTCGGCATGCTTGGCGTGCTGGCGATGATCGGCGTCGGCTTTCTATTCGCCACTGCGATCGGCTTCGTGCATATCACGCCGCGCTCGACAAGCGACGAACTGTCGAAAGCTTTCGTCGATTCGATGTCACAAGGTCTCCTGGTCACCGACACCAAAGGCCGTATCATCTACGCCAACCGGACCTATGCCGATATGACGGGTGCCGAGTCGGCCGCCGACATCAAGACGGTCGAAGGTTTGCTTTCAGACGTTCCCGAGGCCTCGGTGACCATATACCGGCTGGTGTCGGGCCTGCGCGACGGCCAGCCGGGCGACGGCGAGTTTCGGCTTGCGCAGTCCATTCGGCCAGGCGCCGAACCGGGCGCGCGCTGGTACCGCGTCCGGGCCCGCGCGTTCAGCGTTCCAGGCCAGCGGCTGCCGATGCTTGCCTGGCAGCTTGCCGATATCTCGCAGGAACGGGCCGAGCAGGAGCGGTTCTTTCTCGACCTGCAAAAGGCGATCGATCACCTCGATCACGCGCCGGCCGGTTTCTTTTCGGCCGACCAGGAAGGCCGCGTCACCTATATCAACGCGACCCTTGCGGAGTGGCTGGGCATCGACCTGGCCAGCTTCACTCCCGGCGCCATCACGCTGCCGGAGATCGTCGCCGGCGACGGCATGGCGCTGGTCCGTTCGGTCAAGGCCGACGCTGGTACCACGCGCAATGCCGTTATCGACCTCGATCTGACGACGATGACCGGCGAGGCGCTGCCGGTGCGCTTCATGCATCGTGTCTCGGCCAGCCGAGAGGGGCTCAACGGCCCGACTCGCACCATCGTGCTCAACCGGACGCAAGGCGAGGACGCTTCGGCCGACCTCCGTGCATCGGAAATACGCTTCACGCGGTTCTTCAACTCGACGCCGATGGCGATAGCCGGCGTCGATCATGCCGGCCGCATCCTGCGCACCAATGCGCCGTTCCTGTCGCTGTTTTCCTCGGTCGTCGACCGCGACGCGGTCGATCGGCGTGTGCGGCTGGATACGGTGATCCACGAGCGCGACCGGCCGGCTTTCGCCGCGGCCTTTGAAAAGGCACGTCAGCAACAGGCTGACATCGAGCCGATCGATACGGTGCTGCCCGGCAATGAGGAGCGCCACATACGCTTCTACGTCAATGCGGTCGCTGACGGCACCGGCGGCGAGGGCGCCGAGGAATCGGCCATCGTCTATGCCGTGGAGACCACCGAGCAAAAGGCCCTCGAGGGCCAGATGGCGCAGAGCCAGAAAATGCAGGCGGTCGGCCAACTCGCCGGCGGCATCGCGCATGATTTCAACAATGTGCTGACCGCCATCATCATGGCCTCGGACCTGCTGTTGACCAACCACCGGCCGTCCGATCCGTCATTCCCGGACATCATGAACATCAAGCAGAACGCCAACCGGGCGGCCTCGCTGGTGCGGCAGTTGCTGGCCTTCTCGCGCAAGCAGACACTGCGGCCGGAGGTGCTCAACCTGACCGACGTGCTCGCGGATCTAAGGATGCTGCTTGCCCGGCTGGTCGGCAACGACATCAAGCTCAAGATCGACCATGGCCGCGACCTGTGGCCGGTCAGGGTCGATATCGGGCAATTCGAGCAAGTGGTGGTCAATCTGGCGGTCAATGCGCGCGATGCGATGCCGGCCGGCGGCGAACTCACCGTACGTACCCGCAACGTCAGCGCCGGGGAATGCAAGACCTTTTCCTATCGCGAACTTACACCGGCCGACTATGTGCTGGTCGAGGTCGAGGACAGCGGTAGCGGCATTGCGCCTGATGTGCTGAAAAAGATCTTCGAGCCCTTCTTCACGACAAAGGAGGTTGGCAAGGGAACCGGCCTCGGCCTGTCCATGGTCTATGGCATCATCAAGCAGACAGGCGGCTTCATCTTCTGCGATTCCGAAGTCGGCAAGGGATCCGTGTTCCGCATCTTCCTGCCGCGGCACATTGCGGAGGCAAGGAAGGCGGGCGAGGCTGGAGAGGCGCCGGCCGCACCTGCCAAGATCGCCGACTCAGCCAAGGACCTGTCGGGCTCGGCCACGGTGCTGCTGGTCGAGGACGAGGACGCCGTGCGCATGGGCGGCATGCGGGCGCTGAAATCGCGCGGCTACACCGTCCACGAGGCGTCGTCGGGCGTCGAGGCGCTTGAGGTCTACGAAGCGCTCGGCGGCAAGGTCGACGTCGTGGTGTCGGACGTGGTGATGCCGGAAATGGACGGCCCGACGCTGCTTGGCGAATTGCGCAAACGGCAGCCCGACATCAAGTTCATCTTCGTGTCCGGCTATGCCGAAGACGCGTTCGCCAGGAACTTGCCGGCCGACGCGCATTTCGGCTTCTTGCCGAAGCCGTTTTCGCTCAAGCAATTGGCCACGATCGTAAAGGACATGCTGGAATCCTGACCCTTCCAACGCTCCGCTTGCGCAATGTCGTGAGACTGCCATGATGGCAGGCGAAACGGGCGACGGGTTTTGGAAAGCATGCCGTGACGCCACACAACGAAGCTAGCAAAGGCGACTACGCAAGCACGGTGCTGCTGCCGGGCGACCCGCAGCGCGCTGAATGGATGGCGGAAACCTTTCTGGAAGCGCCGCGCTGCGTCAACCGCCGCCGCGGCGCGCTCGGCTTTACCGGGCTGTTTCGCGGCAAACCTGTCAGCATCCAATCCACCGGCATCGGCGTCTCTTCGTTCCTGGTCTATGTGCATGAGCTGCTGGACTTCTATGGTGCGAAAACACTGATCCGCACTGGTACCTGCGGTGGCCTGACCGCCGAGATGGCGCTGCGCAGCCTGGTGATCGCGCAATCGGTGCGTGGCGAAAATGCGGAGAGCGGCCAGGTTTTTGGGCTCTATCGTGCCGATGCCGGCCCCGATCCGGCATTGTTGACCCAGGCATTGGCCCGAGCTTCGGAACTCGGCATCGACCATCGGGCCGGGCTGACCATTTGCAGCGATATTTTCTATCATCCGCTGGGGCGCGAACGCTTTGCCGAAGCACAGGCACAGGGCGCGCTCGCCGTGGACATGGAAACCAGCGCACTTTACCGCATTGCGGCCGATTTCGGCGCTCGGGCGCTGTCGATCCTGACCGTCGTCGACAACGTGGCAACCGGCGAGCAGACCGACTATTCCGAACGCCAGGGGCTTTTCACCGATATGACCCGGCTGGCGCTCGATCTGGCGGCGGAGAGCTAGGCGGCTTTGTGCTTCGGAGTACGGAACCTCGCCAGGTTCCGTACTTTTTTCAACGCTTCGTGCAGGTCGAGGCGGTAAAGGCGCCGTCTGGCTGCTTCATGATGATGTCGAAGGACGGGGTGGTTCCGCTTTCCAGCGTCGCCTGCGTAAGCGAGATCGAGTTGCCGCCACTGGTATAGCCACCCAGCGGACCTAGCCAGGTGATCACGCCGTCTGCATCCATCTGGTAATTGTAGCTCTGCGGCGCGATGCCCAGCTCACAGGACCGCTATAGACGTTTCCCTTGATGGTGATGTCGCCGAGGCTGAGGAACATGCCAAGCAGATAGACTTCGCAATGATAGGAGCCGTCCGGCAGCTTGCCGTCGCTGAAGCCGGCGCGCGCTACGGTCGTCGCCGCCAGCAGAAGCATGGCGGTGAAAATGCAAGAAGCTCTGAAAGCCATTTGATCGCTCGTTAAAGGGGTTCAAACTTGCCCATTTCGCCGCGGCGCTGCAATCCTCGCCAGCACTCATATGATGCTGCTCAAAATTCAGGCATTGGCCTATATGTGAGCAAAACTTAGGCTGATATGGGTGATCCTTTCTCGTTTCGAACATAGCAGGCGAGGTTCATCTCCTGCAGCTAATACATTAACCGACTGACAGAGCTGGGAAATCTCAAATCCTCCGACCTTGCTCCGGTGATTGGCACAGCCGTTGCATGGTCTGTCCCGATGCAGTTAACCAGCTTGGGAGTTTAAAAGTATGAGGGGCAGTTTCTCGACAATAGCAAAAATGTTTTCGGCCGGCGTGGTCACCGCCGGCCTGCTGATGAGCGTTCCCGCCAAGGCGGCCGACGACACCATCAAGGTCGGCATCCTCCATTCGCTGTCGGGAACCATGGCGATCTCGGAGACAACGCTGAAGGACGCCATGCTGATGCTCATCGAAGAGCAGAATGCCAAGGGCGGCCTGCTCGGCAAGAAGCTCGAGGCGGTGGTCGTCGATCCGGCTTCCAACTGGCCGCTGTTCGCCGAAAAGGCGCGCGAGCTGATCTCGAAGGACAAGGTCGCCGCGGTGTTCGGCTGCTGGACCTCGGTGTCGCGCAAATCGGTGCTGCCGGTGTTCAGCGAGCTCGACAACATCCTGTTCTACCCGGTCCAGTATGAGGGTGAGGAAAGCGAGCGCAACGTGTTCTACACCGGTGCGGCGCCGAACCAGCAGGCCATTCCGGCCGTCGATTATCTGATGAGCGAGGATGGCGGTTCGGTGAAGCGCTGGGTGCTCGAAGGCACCGACTACGTCTACCCGCGCACCACCAACAAGATCCTCGAGGCCTATCTGAAGGCGAAGGGCGTTGCCGCCGAAGACATCATGGTCAACTACACGCCGTTCGGTTTCTCCGACTGGCAGACCGAAGTCTCGGCGATCAAGAAGTTCGGCTCGGCCGGCAAGAAGACCGCCGTCGTCTCGACCGTCAATGGCGACGCCAACGTGCCGTTCTACAAGGAGCTCGGCAACCAGGGCATCAAGGCCGAGGACATCCCGGTCATGGCCTTCTCGGTCGGCGAGGAAGAGCTTGCCGGTCTGGACACTGCGCCGCTGGTCGGCCATCTCGCCGCCTGGAACTATTTCGAAAGCGTCGATACGCCCGAGAACGCGAAGTTCATCGCCGACTGGCACAAGTTCATCAAGAACGACAAGCGCACCACCAACGATCCGATGGAAGCCCACTATATCGGCTTCAACATGTGGGTGAAGGCGGTCGAGAAGGCCGGCACCACCGATCCGGACAAGGTCATCGACGCCATGGTCGGCGTCTCGGTGCCGAACCTGACCGGCGGTTATTCGACCATGATGCCGAACCATCATATCACCAAGCCGGTGCTGATCGGCGAAATCCAGGCCGACGGCCAGTTCGAAACCGTCTCGCAGACGCCGGGCCTGGTGATGGGCGACGAGTGGTCCGACTACCTGCCTGACTCCAAGGACCTGATCTCCGATTGGCGCGCGCCTCTGTCCTGCGGCAACTTCAATGTCGCCACAGGCAAATGCGGCGGCAAGGGAACCAACTGATCCTCCCGGTCTGTCCTCCCAGACCGCAAAAGCCTCCGGGCGGGCTCGTCCTCCAGCCTGCCCGGAGGCGACATTCAACCTCCAAGAGCCACCAGAAACCGATGATCCTGATCCGCGCGATTGGCTTGATGCTGCTCCTCCTTCTGGGAATGCTGCTGCCGTCGAACGCCAGCGAATCCGATCTGCGCGCGGTCGTCGCCAAACTCGCCACCGCCTCCAATTTTTCAGCGATCGAAGCCATCGTGCGCGAGCTTGCGGCAACCGGCGACACAGCCGTCGAACGGCCGCTTGCCGCGCTTGCGGAGGGCAGCCTTTACGTCCGCAAGGCCGATTCAGTAGTCTTTGTCGGCAAGGAGAGCGGCGACAGCATCGAACTGCTCGATGCGCTCACCGGCGAAAAGTCTGGCGAAGCAGCCAAGGCCGACATCACCAAGATCAAGGTCAACAACACGCTGCGCCGCGTCATCCGCGACGCGCTGGGCACGCTGACGCTGGGCTCCAAGGATCCGGCGGTGCGCATTGCCGCCGCCGACACCATGTTCAAGACGCCGGACGCGGCAAACATCGAGCCGCTCGACACCGCGATCGCCAATGAGAGCGCGGCAAGCGTCAAGGCGCTGCTCGAACAGGCCCACGCCGCGTCGGTTCTCGTTTCAGACAGGCCGGAGGCCGACAAATTGGCGGCGATAGCGCTCATCGGTGCGCGCGGCGACCGGGATGCGGTGTCGCTGCTCACGTCGGTGGAGGCCAGTTCCGAAGGTGCGGTGAAGGACGCGGCGACTGCGGCGATATCCAACATCAATTCGACGCTGGCGCTGTGGGACGCCGGCCAGAATATCTGGTACGGCATATCGCTCGGATCGGTGCTGCTGCTGGCGGCGATCGGCCTTGCCATCACTTTCGGCGTCATGGGCGTCATCAACATGGCGCATGGCGAGATGGTCATGCTGGGCGCCTACACGACCTTCGTCGTGCAGGAGGTTATCCGCAATTCCTTTCCCGGCCTGTTCGACTGGTCGCTGGTCATCGCCCTGCCGCTGGCCTTCCTGGTGGCGGCGCTCGTCGGCCTTATCATAGAGCGCGGGCTGATCCGCTTCCTCTATGGCCGGCCGTTGGAGACCCTGCTAGCGACATGGGGTGTCTCGCTGATCCTGCAGCAGGCCGTGCGCACCATCTTCGGGCCGACCAACCAGGAGGTCGGCAACCCATCCTGGATGTCAGGTTCGTTCGCGATCGGCCAGCTTTCGGTCACCTGGAACCGGCTCTGGATCCTGGCTTTTGCGCTCGGCGTCTTCGCTGTGCTGCTTTACGTGATGAAACGCACGCCCTGGGGGCTGCAGATGCGTGCCGTCACGGCCAATCGCCGGATGGCCGCCTCTATGGGCATCAGGACGCCGTGGGTCGATGCCCTGACCTTTGCATTGGGGTCCGGCATTGCCGGCATCGCCGGCGTCGCGCTCAGCCAGATCGACAATGTCTCGCCCAATCTCGGCCGCGGCTACATCATCGACAGCTTCATGGTCGTCGTCTTCGGCGGCGTCGGCAATCTCTGGGGCACGCTGGTCGGCGCCTTCTCGCTCGGCATTGTCAACAAATTCCTCGAACCGTATGCCGGAGCGGTGCTCGGCAAGATCGTCGTTCTGGTGCTGATCATTCTGTTCATCCAGAAACGCCCGCGCGGCCTGTTCGCGCTCAAGGGCAGGTCGGTGGAAGCATGATCACGCGACGCTTCTTTGCCGCCGGCGCCGACCGCCGCGTCGCCATCACCATCTTCATCCTGCTGGCGGTTGCGATCGTCGTGCCGCTGCTCAATCTTGCGGTCTCGCCGACAAGTGCGTTTTACGTGCCGTCCTATATCGTCGCGCTCACCGGCAAATATCTCTGCTATGCGCTGCTCGCCTTGGCCCTCGATCTCGTCTGGGGCTATTGCGGCATCCTCTCGCTCGGCCACGGCGCCTTCTTCGCACTCGGCGGCTATGCGATGGGCATGTATCTGATGCGCCAGATCGGCTCGCGCGGCGTCTACGGCAATCCGCTGCTGCCGGACTTCATGGTGTTCCTGAACTACAAGGAACTGCCGTGGTTCTGGTACGGTTTCGACCATTTCTGGTTTGCCGCAATCATGGTGCTTGCAGTACCCGGCCTGCTCGCCTTCGTCTTCGGCTGGTTTGCCTTCCGCAGTCGCGTCACCGGCGTCTATCTGTCGATCATCACCCAGGCGATGACCTATGCGCTGCTGCTTGCCTTTTTCCGAAACGACATGGGTTTCGGCGGCAATAACGGCCTGACCGACTTCAAGGATATTCTAGGCTTCAACGTGCAGGCCGACATGACACGCTCGGCGCTGTTCGCGGCTAGCGCCGTCATGCTGGCGCTCGCCGTCTTCGTCACCTGGGCAATCGTCGGTTCCAAATACGGCAAGCTTTTGATGGCGGTGCGCGACGCCGAAAGCCGCACGCGCTTTCTCGGCTGGCGGGCGGAGAACGTCAAACTGTTCGCCTTCACCGTGTCGGCGGTGATGGCCGGCATCGCCGGTGCGCTTTACGTACCGCAGGTCGGCATCATCAACCCTGGCGAATTCGAGCCGTCCAATTCGATCGAGGTGGTGGTGTGGGCGGCCGTCGGCGGGCGCGGCACCATCGTCGGGCCGATCATCGGCGCGCTTTTGGTCAATGCCGGTAAATCCTGGTTCACCGGCGTGCTGCCTGAATTCTGGTTGTTTGCGCTGGGCGGACTGTTTGTCGCCGTCACGCTGTTCCTGCCCAAGGGCATCATCGGCATGTGGGATTCCTGGCGCGGCAACGCCAAGGCGTTGCGGGCGGCCTCGGTTGCCGAGGAAGCCGGGATCGATCCCGATGCGCCGGTGCCGCCGAAAACCGACCGTTCGGCGGCGAGAAGGCCGGGCGACTGGTCGGCCTCCAGCGCCGAACCGCAGCCGGCGGAGTGATGGTCTGATGTCGAAGAGCAACACCATCCTCTATCTCGACGGCGTTTCGGTTTCCTTTGACGGTTTTCGCGCCATCAACAACCTTTCGCTGGTGCTCGACAAAGGCGAGATGCGGGCGATCATCGGCCCCAACGGCGCCGGAAAGACGACGATGATGGACATCGTCACCGGCAAGACGCGGCCCGATGCGGGCGAGGTTTTCTTCAACGGTGAGGTCGATCTGACCAAACACGACGAGGCCGAAATCGCCATGATGGGCATCGGCCGTAAATTCCAGAAGCCGACCGTCTTTGAAAGCCACACGATCGAGGACAATCTGATGCTGGCGCTGAAAGGCCCGCGCTCGATCTTCCCGGCACTGTTCCATCGTCGCTCGGCCGCGGAAGTGCGGCAGATCGACGACATCCTCGGCATCATCCGGCTTGGCGACAAGCGCGACGAACTCGCCGCCAATCTGAGCCACGGCCAAAAGCAATGGCTCGAGATCGGCATGCTTCTGGCGCAGGATCCGCTGCTGCTGCTGGTCGATGAGCCGGTTGCCGGCATGACCGACGCCGAGACCGAGGAAACCGCGCGGCTGCTCAGGGATATCGCGCGCGACCATTCGGTCATCGTCGTCGAGCACGACATGCATTTCGTGCGCGAGCTCGGCGTCAAGGTTACCTGCCTGCACGAAGGCTCGGTGCTTTCCGAGGGCAGCCTCGACTTCGTTTCGGCCGACGAGCGCGTCGTCGAAGTCTACCTGGGGAGATGATCATGGTCTGGCGCGTTCCGTTCCATCATTTCGACCTTTCGTTCTTCACGCGTTGGAGAAAGCGCTGACCATGCTCGAAGTCTCCAATGCCACGCTGCATTACGGCGCCGCTCAGGCGCTGCGCGGTGTCTCGCTGACAGCCCGCGCCGGCAAGATCACCTGCGTGCTCGGTCGCAACGGCGTCGGCAAGACCAGTTTGATGAGATCGATCGTCGGCCATCATCGGCTGACGAGCGGAAGCGTTGCCTTCGAGGGGAAGGCGCTCGACCGGAGCGCGGCGTATGATCGCGCCCGGTCGGGCATCGCATTCGTGCCGCAGGGCAGGGAGATATTTCCGCTGCTTACGGTGCGGGAAAACCTCGAATCTGGCTTCGCGCCGCTGAAGCGCGCCGACCGCAACATTCCCGGTCACGTCTTCGAATTGTTTCCGGTGCTGAAGCAGATGCTCGCGCGCCGAGGCGGTGATCTTTCCGGCGGCCAGCAGCAGCAGCTTGCCATCGGTAGGGCACTGGTGATGCGGCCTAAACTGCTGGTGCTCGACGAGCCGACCGAAGGCATCCAGCCGTCGATCATCAAGGATATCGGCCGCGCCATCCGCTATCTGCGCGACCAGGCCGGCATCCCCGTGCTCCTGGTCGAACAGTATCTCGACTTCTGCCGGGAATTGGCCGACGAGGTCAACATCATGGACCGTGGCCAGATCGTTCATACCGGCTCGGCCGAGGATCTCGACCGGGCGGACGTCCGCAAATTCCTGACCGTCTGAATTCTTATTGATTCTATTACTTTGCAACTCTGGCGCGCTGCAGATTGCGTGCTAGATTTTGCTTGGCCTTGGTGAGTCGGCCGCTTTCCGTACCAGTTTCAACTTGGCAGATCAGGGGAAGGCGCGGATGCGTCGGCACGCTTGCGCGCAAGCCCTTCCCTTCGAGCGATCTGTTGTCGTCCAACATTTCGGGTGCTTGGGAGCCAGGGCCAGTCAATGGAGTGCTATGTCGAGGACTATCAGAAACGACGGCTCACGGAGCGCGTCGACATCCTGACAGCCATCAACATTCTGAAATCGCAGGGGTATGACCACGACGAACTCATCGCGGAGATCACCAAGGTCTTCTATGTCGATCTCGATGCTTTCAATGAGATCGTCAGGGTTGATCGGCGTCCGGACGAACGCGCCGCATAGCCGGTAGTTTAGGACCAAGCCAGGCGGACCACCGACAGCGGCGTCAGCCTGCGACCCGCTTCATCAGGGCGATGGCGCCGAATGGAGCGCGGACCTTGCCCTCTGTGATGAAGTAGACGAACACATCGCGTGGCTTGACCGGCGCGTCGGTTGAAGGATCGGCACGCGACAGGTCGACCGGCACCTTGCCTTCCGCCCAGGTGTTTGCGCGCGCCGCCCATTCGTCGAGCGCCTTTGGCGTGTAGCAATCGGGATTGTCGTCGCTGCCGGTCTGCAGCCGCGCATAGATGAAATCGCCGGTAACGTCGCCAATCCCAGGATATTTGGCGTGGTCGGCATAGACGATGGCGGCCTTGTGCTTTCGCGCCAAGGCGGCGAACTCCGGCACGACGAAGCTGTCGTTGCGCACCTCGACCGCGTGGCGCAGCGCAACGCCGTCCTGCTTTTCCGGCAACAGCTTGAGGAAGGCCTCGAAATCGTCCGGGTCGAATTTCTTGGTCGGCGCGAACTGCCACAGGATCGGCCCGAGCTTGTCGCCAAGTGCGGCGACGCCCGACCCGAGGAAGCGCATGATCGATTCCCCGGCCTCGCCGAGCACGCGGCGGTTGGTGACAAAGCGGTTGCCCTTCAGCGAATAGACGAAACCATCCGGCACCTCGTTGGCCCATTTGACGAAGGTCGGCTCCTTGAAGCTCGAATAATAGGTGCCGTTGACCTCGATGGTGGGCACCTGCCGGCTGGCATAATGCAGTTGCTTGGCCTTCGACAATTTGTCCGGGTAGAAGGACGTGTCCCACGGCTCGAAGGTCCAGCCGCCCATGCCGGCGCGGATTGTTCCTGATTGAGTCATGGTCGTCCTCCCGGTTTGCAGAAAAGGATCACGCGATGGCGGTCGTCTCGACGGCTTTCGCCATGTCGACGACCGTCCATCCTGGCCGATATGGATTGGGCCGGCGACCCGTTTCGCGAAAGCCGTAGGCCTTATACAACGAAACGTTCCGTTCCATTCTGGCATTGGTGTAGAGTCGGATCTCAGGCAAGCTCCACAAGCGCGTCTGTTGCTCGGCCCAGTCGAGCAGCCCGATGCCGAAACCCTTGCCCTGAAAGGCTGGCGCAACGGCAACGCTGAAGATCATTGTATGGTCCGCATTTCGTTCGAGAACGATCAAGCCGGCCGGCTGTCCATTCTGCTCCAAAAGCCAGACCTCGCCGCGTTGGATGCGCGGCGCATAGTCCTGTGTGACGGGGATCGGCGGCGCTCCGAACAGGGCAGTGTAGGGCGCGTAGGCGTCGGTGGTGAGCGAAATCACCGTGGAGAGATCATCGGCCCGAGCGGCTCTCGTCATCAAAACTGGCCCGCGCCGGCAGCGGCCGCAATCACCTTGTCCATGCCGTCGGCGATCGCAGCGACGGCATTGCGACTGGCGTCGCCCAAGCCGTGGCGCTCAGCGAGCCAGTGCGCGTCATTGTAGGAGAGCCAGACCTTGCCTTGCCCGTCCTCCCAAGCCAGTGCCTTGACCGGCAAATCGATGCCGGCAAGCTGCCGGTCCTGCATCAGTGGCGTACCGCCTTTCGGATTGCCGAAAATCAGGAGCTGGGTTGGACGCAGTGATGTTTCGACGCTGCGCGCACCAGCGGCGTGATCAATGCGGGCGAAGACCAGCAATCCTGCACGTTCGACAGTTTCGACCAGGCGATCGATGGTTTCGGTCACGCCGAAGCGGCTTTGGACCGTGATGAGACCGTTCTTTGCCATCACTCCGCCGCTTCGCGCTTGCCTCCGGGGCGCCGCTCCAGCAATTCCCTCAGGAACTGCCCGGTATAGCTGCGTTTTTCGCGGACGATGTCCTCCGGCGTGCCGGACGCCACCAGCTCGCCGCCGCCGTCACCACCTTCGGGGCCAAGATCGAGAACCCAGTCAGCGGTCTTGATCACCTCTAGATTGTGCTCGATGACGACGACCGTGTTGCCCTGGTCGACCAGCTCGTGCAGCACTTCAAGCAACTTGGCGACGTCGTGGAAATGCAGGCCGGTGGTTGGCTCATCGAGAATGTAGAGCGTCTTGCCGGTCGCCTTGCGCGACAGTTCCTTGGCAAGCTTGATGCGCTGCGCCTCGCCGCCCGACAAGGTCGTTGCCTGCTGGCCAACATGGATGTAGCCGAGGCCGACCCGTTTGAGTGTCTCCAGCTTGTCGCGCACGCCGGGCACGGCGGCGAAGAAATCGACGCCTTCCTCGACCGTCATGTCGAGAACGTCGGCGATCGACTTGCCCTTGAACAGGACGTCCAGTGTCTCGCGGTTGTAACGCTTGCCGTGGCAGATGTCGCAGGTGACGTAGACGTCGGGCAGGAAGTGCATCTCGATTTTGATGACGCCGTCGCCCTGGCAGGCCTCGCAGCGGCCGCCCTTGACGTTGAACGAGAAGCGGC
This sequence comes from Mesorhizobium sp. M0208, assembly GCF_040322015.1. NCBI lineage: Bacteria > Pseudomonadati > Pseudomonadota > Alphaproteobacteria > Hyphomicrobiales > Phyllobacteriaceae > Mesorhizobium > Mesorhizobium sp. M0208. The sequence continues at coordinate 50,793 of NZ_JAMYSP010000008.1, forward strand.
CCGGCTGGTAGCCGCGCGCCTTCGACTCCGGCAAGCCGGCGAACCAGTCGCGGATCGGCGTGAAGGCGCCGGTATAGGTGGCGGGGTTGGAGCGCGGGGTGCGCCCGATCGGCGACTGGTCGATGTCGATGACCTTGTCGAGGAATTCGAGCCCCTCGATGCGGTCGTGCTCGGCCGGATGCTCGCGCGAGCCCATGATGCGGCGCGACGCCGCCTTGAACAGGGTCTCGATCAGGAAGGTCGACTTGCCGCCGCCGGACACGCCGGTGACGGCGGTAAAAGTGCCGAGCGGGATTTCAGCGGTGACGTTCTTCAGATTGTTGCCGCGCGCGCCGACGACCTTCAGCCGGCGGCTCTTCTTGGCCTCGCGCCGCACTGCCGGTGTCGCCACTTCGAGCTCGCCCGACAGATATTTGCCGGTGATCGAAGCGGGCGTCGCCATGATCTGCTGCGGCGTGCCCTGGGCGATGATGTGGCCGCCATGAATGCCGGCGGCCGGGCCGATATCGACGACATAGTCGGCGTGCAGGATGGCGTCCTCGTCATGCTCGACGACGATCACTGTGTTGCCGATGTCGCGCAGATGCTTCAGCGTATCGAGCAGGCGGGCATTGTCGCGCTGGTGCAGACCGATCGACGGCTCGTCCAGCACGTAAAGTACGCCGGTCAGGCCGGAGCCGATCTGCGAGGCAAGACGGATGCGCTGGCTCTCGCCGCCTGACAGCGTGCCGGAGTTGCGCGACAGCGTCAGATAATCGAGCCCGACATCGTTGAGGAAGCGCAGCCGCTCGCGGATTTCCTTGAGCACGCGCACCGCAATCTCGTTCTGCTTGTCGTTGAGCGAAGCGGGCAGATCGGTGAACCACTGGTCGGCCTTGCGGATCGACAGCTCGGTGACCTCGCCAATGTGCTTGCCGGCGATCTTGACCGCGAGCGCCTCGGGCTTCAGCCGATAGCCGCGGCAGGCCGGGCAGGGCGTGGCCGACATGAAGCGCTCGATCTCCTCGCGCATCCAGGCGGATTCGGTTTCCTTCCAGCGGCGCTCGAGGTTGGGGATGACGCCCTCGAAGGTCTTGGTCGTCTTGTAGGAGCGCAGGCCGTCATCGTAGTGGAAGGTGATTTCGCGCTCGCCGGTGCCGTGCAGGATGGCTTGCTTTGCCTCTTCGCTCAGATCCTTGAACTTGTCGCCGAGCTTGAAGCCGTAGGCAACGCCCAGCGCTTCCAGCGTTTGCGCATAATAGGGCGACGTCGATTTCGCCCAAGGGCTGACGGCGCCGGCGCGCAGCGAGACATTCTCGTCGGGCACGACCAGGCTGGCATCGATGGCGCGTTGGCTGCCGAGCCCATCGCAGGTCGGGCACGCGCCGAACGGATTGTTGAAGGAGAACAGCCTGGGCTCGATCTCGGGAATGGTAAAGCCGGACACCGGGCAGGCGAACTTTTCCGAGAACAGCATGCGTTCATGCGTCTCGTTCTTCGATTTGTTGACCGAATCCTCGCCGGTCTGGCTGGCGTCGAGCGGCCTGTCGGCAAATTCCGCTACCGCCAGTCCGTCTGCAAGCTTCAGCGCGGTCTCGATGGAATCGGCGAGCCGCGTCGCCAGATCGCCGCGCACGACGATGCGGTCGACGACAACGTCGATGTCATGCTTGTACTTCTTGTCCAGCGCGGGCACGTCGGCGATCTCGTAGAAGACGCCATCGACCTTGACGCGCTGAAAACCCTTCTTCTGCAGCTCCAGCAGTTCCTTGCGGTACTCGCCTTTGCGGCCGCGCACCATCGGCGCCAGGATGAACAGCCGGGTGCCTTCCTCGACTGCAAGCACCCGGTCGACCATCTGCGAGACCGTCTGGCTCTCGATCGGCAGGCCGGTGGCCGGCGAATAAGGTACACCGACGCGGGCGAACAAAAGCCGCATATAATCGTAGATCTCGGTGACGGTGCCGACAGTCGAACGTGGGTTCTTCGAGGTGGTCTTCTGCTCGATGGAGATGGCTGGCGACAGGCCGTCGATCTGGTCGACGTCCGGCTTCTGCATCATTTCGAGGAATTGTCGTGCATAGGCCGAAAGGCTCTCGACATAGCGGCGCTGGCCCTCGGCATAGATCGTGTCGAAGGCAAGCGACGACTTGCCTGACCCCGACAGCCCGGTCATGACGATCAGGCTGTCACGCGGCAGGTCGAGATCGACATTCTTCAGATTGTGTTCGCGTGCCCCGCGAATGGAGAGATATTTATGGTCGGCCATCGCCGGTCGCCGCCTCAGAATCTGGAATTCGTGGGATGGGCGGGTTTTCCCGACCATCCCCTATGTAGGTAATTTCGCCGCCTTTTCGAGAGACGCCACAACTCTCGACCAAAGCGTTTAACCGCCTTTCGCGCGAACGGGCAAGCGGAAAGAACAAAGGCCGAACACGCTCCTGACAAAAGCTGCCCGTGCGGCTGGGTTCACCCGGGGTTCACAAAGCGTCTCGCGATCACATTTTTCGGTAATCGGCCATTCAAGGTTGACGTCCATCTGTCACGGGGGCAGACTCCAAACGTCAACGAAGCCGGCCGTCTTTCGATGGCCTCGCGGCCTGGGGCTAGCCTGCGAGACGCCGCGGGTTATGCGATGAGCGCTTCGACGACAGTCGCAACGAACAGAAGGAGAGCAGAGGCATGACTCCACCGGACAGTTCCTTGAGGCTCCACGTGTCGCTGGAGCCGCGGCAGGTATAAGTGGCTAGGCCAAGCGTTTTGCGCTACCTGCCAACGTTGACCTGCCGATCCCCACAACAATCAGAGACTGCTAGTCGGATCGTCGGCTGAACGCCGCGAAGCATCCGAAATAAAAAGCCGGCAGTACACTCCCGGCAATTTGGATTTTAGATCCAAGAAGCCCCGTCAATTGCACAAGCAATGACGGGGCTGTTCGTTTGAAGGGCACATTTGTGGTGCATGCCAGGCGAACTTACCGGCTGGGGGGCCTGATTCCGCCGGTAGCGACATCGATGGTTATGCTGCCGGAAATCCGAACGTCGGTATCGCCGATCTTGAACGTGCCGTTGCCGCTGCTTGGAACCGCGTCGTCGGGCTCAGGCTGCGGCCCTGGCTCGGCGATGCGATAGTCGCTGGTCACGCCGGGCAGGGCGCCCTTTTGCGAAGACGTCGAATTATCTTGGGCAAATGCCATGTCCACCAGCATGTTCGTGCCGGCCACAGTAGCGATAGCAAGGCACAACAGGCTGGATGAACGGCTGGCGGTCATCGCCGGACTATAGTGCCGTGATGGCGGCAAGACCAGACCGATGGCGCTGAAATTGCGGGCGCTCAATCGCGTCGGTTGCGTCCGCCGGCCCTGCTCGTTCATGCGGCCTGCTTGCGGGTGTCGAAAACATGGTCGACGAGTCCCCAATCCTTGGCCTCCTGGGCGGTCATGAAAAAGTCGCGGTCGAGCGTGCGTTCCACTTCTTCGTAGGTGCGGCCGCAATGATGGGCGTAAAGATCGGTCATGCGCCGCTTGGTGCGAAGGATGCCCTCGGCATGGCGCTGGATATCGGAGGCTTGGCCTTGGAAACCGCCGAGAGGCTGATGCAGCACGATGCTGGTGTTGGGTAGCGCGATACGCCGCCCTGGCGTGCCCGCCATCAGGAGAAACGAGGCCATCGAGGCGGCGAAGCCCATACAAACGGTGGAGACCGGGCAGCTGATATACTGCATCGTATCGTAGATGGCGAAACCGCTGGTCACCACGCCACCCGGCGAGTTGATGTAGAGCGAGACCTCCTTGTCGGGATTGTCGGATTCCAGCGACAGAAGCTGGGCGCAGACCAGCGCCGAGGTGCCGTCGTCGATCGGCCCGTTGATGAAGACGATGCGCTCGCGCAGCAGCCGCGAAAATATATCGAAGGCACGTTCGCCGCGACTCGACTGCTCGATCACCATCGGCACCAAATTGGCAAGGCCGCTCATCGTTATCTCCTTTGACTGTCGTCGTTCAGGCCGCGCGCATAAAGAGGCGCGCGGTGTTTGCGGCGATCTGCTTGTACTTGGGAGTACGCGCTTCAAACGAAAGTCGGCAACCGGCGCCTGCCATGGCGATCTCCGGCACTGCTGCCCGAGCAAAACCATCATGGACGATGCGCAGATGCGTGCCGCCGGAAACGGTGCGGTCGAGCGTAAAGGTGACGATGCTATCCACTGGCCTATCGTTCATTGGGCTTTCCACCGGGCTGCCGGGCGGCACCCGCGTATCGCCGGGCGCCGGCCGCTCCCGCCAGGAATAGCGCAGCAGCCGTCCGGGATCCGCGTCGAGGATTTCGCACTCGATCGGCGCATCCGGCGCTTTAAAGGCAAAGCGGTTGCCGACCTTTGGTTCAATGTCGTTTGGCATCATCCAGGCCGCGAGCAGGTCCGGCACTGTCAGCGCCCGCCACACTTTTTCCGGCGGCTCGGGCAGCTCGCACTCGAACTCGATCTTGTCTGCCGCCATTTCCGCGCGTTCTTTGCCTCGGCTGGTCATTGGTCCATGTCCTTCAAAACCGTCTTGAGCCTTTCGATGCGCTCTGGCCAGAACGCGCGGTAGCGTTCGATCCAGCCGAGCAGCGGCGCAAGCCCGTTCGGATCGGCGCGATAATAGGCATTGCGGCCGGCCCGGCGTTCGACCACGAGGCCGGCACCTCGCAGCACCGCGAGATGCTGCGATACTGCCGGCTGCGAAACCGGCATGCCATTGCGGAGTTCCGATACCGTCATCTCGCCGTCGGCGAGCCGCTCATAGACGGCGCGACGCGTTGGATCGGCCAGTGCCCGAAAAATCTCTGCTTCGATCATTCCAGAAGCATAAGTCGATACTTATCGGTTTGGCAAGTCGCGTTTTTAAGACAGGCAGTGTTTTTTGCGACGGGCGAGATTTTACAAACGCGTCGGAAGCCAGCGTCTCACCATGTCTGGCGATCCGTTAAACGTTGCCTCAAAAACTGGTGACGCGAGCACGGCATGGATATGAAGCAGTTCGGAGCCGACGTTTCGGAAGCCATGTTGCCTGTGCGCGGCAACAACAAGCGACTGTCCGGCAGTCAAGACGAGATGCTCGTCATCGATCCACATCTCGGCCCTGCCAGCGATGACGGTAAGCACTTCCTCGACCGGGTGCCAATGTGTCGGGGCGCCAACCGCGGGTTCGACCCATTGTTCAAATATGCAAAGTTGAGTTGCGCCGTTGCAGGCCGAGACATGCATGCGGGTCTTTACTCCCGTCCGCCATTCTTCTTGCGGCTGATCGTCATGCTCGACCATCTTCATTGAGTTCGCCTCGATCTCAGGGTTCGTGGAAAATTCGGCGCCAAGACCCTACTTGTTACTGACATCTATTGACAGTGCAGGACCTTTAAACTAGAACGAAAAGAGAACAAAAACCTTGTGGGAAAAGGCAGCCACGGCAGGCAGGGATTGTCCATAGCCTGTAAGGTGGAGCGACAAGGAATTTGGTTTCGGATGAGCGCGGAGAAGTGTCATGGCGGGTAGCGTCAACAAGGTCATTCTGGTGGGCAACCTCGGGGCGGACCCTGAAATCCGCCGCCTGAATTCGGGTGACCCGGTCGTCAATATCCGCATCGCGACGTCGGAAAGCTGGCGCGACAAGACATCTGGAGAGCGCAAGGAAAAGACCGAGTGGCACAATGTCGTGATTTTCAACGACCAGATCGCCAAGGTGGCCGAGCAGTATCTGAAGAAAGGCATGAAGGTCTATGTCGAGGGCCAGCTGCAGACGCGCAAATGGCAGGACCAGACCGGCAATGACCGCTATACGACTGAAATCGTGTTGCAGAAATTCCGCGGCGAGCTGCAGATGCTCGACGCACGGGGCGAGGGCGGCGGCCAGGTCGGCAACTATGCCGGTGGCGGTGCGAGCCGCGGTTCCGATTTCGGCCAGTCCGGCCCGGGCGAAAGTTTCAATCGGGGTGGCGCCAACAAGGGCGGCGGCGGTGGTTCATCGCGCGAGCTGGACGACGAAATCCCGTTCTGATTTCTCGGGGCGGACTGCCCTTGCGGCGACAAGCGCCAGCACCTTGGCCACGAAATGGCGTCCCGAAAATCTGTCTTGGATTTTCGGGACGTTGTGCGTTTGAGCGGTGAAAGGACGTATCAAGTGAAAGCAAGGGTCAAATGGGTGGAGGAGCGCACTTTTGTTGGCGAGTCCGCCAGTGGGCACAAGCTGGTGCTAGGCACGGCGTTCGGGCTGGAGGGCAAGACGCCGGGGCCGAGCCCAATGGAACTGGTGCTGATCGGCACCGGAGGCTGCTCGGCCTATGACGTGGTCCATATCCTCGAAAAGGGGCGCGAGGCGGTCGAAGATTGCGTGGTCGAACTCGATGCCGACCGTGCAGAAGCCGATCCCAGGGTGTTCACCCGCATTCACATGCATTTTGTCGTCAAGGGCCGGGCGCTGTCACACGACAAGGTGAAGCGGGCGATCGGGCTTTCGATCGAGAAATACTGCTCGGCCTCGGCAATGATGGCCAAGACTGCCGAGATTACCCATGACTTCGAAGTCATTGAAACGACAGCGAAGTAGGGCAGTTCCTAGGTCGCCATCAGCGCCTTGATGCCGTCGGCGACGAACTGTATGGCGAGCGCCGCCAGGATGACGCCGAGCAGCCGTGTCAGGATCGAACGGCCGGTTTGGCCGAGGATACGATCGATGCGCTCTGACAGCACGAACACCAGGTAGGTGATGACGAGGCAGATGGCGATGATGCCGACAAGGGCTGTCTGCGCGCCAAAACCCTGAAACGAGCTTGAGAGCAGGACGGTCGCCGAAATCGCGCCGGGACCCGCAATCAGCGGGATCGCCAGCGGAAAGGCGGCGATGTTGTGGATCATGTCCCTGGTGATGGCGACGTCGCCGATCTTCTCCTTACGGTCCTGCCGGCGCTCGAACACCATTTCGAAGGCGATGAAGAACAGCAGAAAGCCGCCGGCGACGCGGAAGGCCGGCAGGGTGATGCCGAAGACCGACAGGATCGACGCGCCGGCGATTGCGAACAATGCCATCACCAGGAAAGCGATGATCGAGGCGCGCACGGAGACCTGGTTGCGCTCCTCGCGGTTCATGCCGCGGGTCACGGCAAGGAAGAGCGGCGCCAGGCCGGGCGGATCGATCGTCACCAGTATGGTGACGAAGGCGTTGAACAGGCTGTCGAAGCTCGGCATGCTGACCCTCCCCGCCGGCAATGCCGGTTAACGGGATTGGTAGAGCAAAGCGAAGCCAGTGGAAACCGTGCGGATCAGGGGCTGGCGGTGCGGCGCGCCAGAAACTCGACTTCGAGACGCCAGGTGGCGCCGTCGTCAAACGAACGCTCGCCCAGCCAGCGGAAGGAATCTCCGGTGATCCGGGAAAAGCTCCAGCGTACCGAAGGGCCGGTGCCGTCTGCGCCTAATTGGACGATCGTGTCGCCTTCGACGCGGCCCAACTGGCGGCTGTAATACCGGTTGCGCGGGTCGCTCCAGAAGATGTGCCAGGCGTCGACGCCTGGGTCATAGACGCGCAACGTCGTGCCATAGAAGGTCCATTTGCCGAGCGAAGGGGAGGAACCAGCGTCACGAGCTGGCAGGATCCATACGTCCTGGATCGCGCGGCCTTCAAGGACCCAGCCGAAATGCACCTCGCCGCGCCCGGTCAGCACCTGACCGTCTTCGAGATGGCGCGTGGCGTCGAACGTCCAGGCGCCGACGAAGCGGCCGTAAAGGTTCAGTTTCTCGGCAAGGGCCGGTGTGGGCCCATCGCTGTGCAGGGCCTTGGCAAAGGAATTGGACATGGCTTCGCTCTCATCTTGTCAGGAGACCGGCAAGCATAGAGGCCGGCAGGGGTTCTGCGCTTGGGAAAAATTGCTATGTTTGGGCGATGACGACGAGCGCGCATAGGCTGGCGTCGGGCCGAGGCTGGCAGGTGTCGGATGTCATCTGCACCGCCAGCGCCGCCGACAGGCCATTCGAGGAGGAGCATCGGCATTTCTGCGTTGCTGCCGTAACCAGCGGCACCTTCCGCTATCGTGCCCGCCAAGGCACGGCGATGCTGGCGCCGGGCGCGCTCCTGCTCGGCAATCCCGGCACATGCTACGAGTGCGGGCACGAGCATGGCGCCGGCGACCGCTGCCTCTCCTTCCATTTCGGACCGGCCTGTATGGAGCGGATCGTCGCCGACGTGCCGGGCGCCAAGACGCTCGATTTCAGCACGCCGCGCCTGCCGCCCTTGCCGGCGCTGGTGCCGCTGCTCGCCGAAGCGGAGGCGGCGCGCGAGATGGCCGACACCGGCGCGTTCGAGGAACTCGCCCTGCGCATTGCCGGTGCCGCGGTAACAGCGGCTTGCAGCGCCACGGATCGGGGACGGACCCCGAGCCGCCGCGACCAGAAGCGTGTCGCCGAAGCGGTGCGGCGCATTGAAGTCGATGCCGACCGGCCGATCTCGCTTGCCGAACTCGCCGACGAGACCGCCACCAGCCCTTACCATTTCCTGCGCACCTTCCGGCACGTTGCCGGCATGACGCCCTACCAATTCCTGCTGAGAACGCGGCTGCACAGGGCAGCCGTGCGGCTGCGGACGTCAGATAACACAATTTCGGCGATCGCCTTTGCGGCGGGATTCAACGATCTATCAACCTTCAACCGCCGTTTCCGGCGGCTGATGGGCGAGGCGCCGGGTACTTATCGCGCCCGCCGGCGACGCCGGTGAAAGGGTGCCACGGCCATATCGTCGCAATTGGTGTATCCTTTTGAATTTGCCGCTAAAAACCACATTGGAAAACTGCCGCGATTGTTGGAGTTTCGAGCCGGCTTCCTATATAAGCACCAAGTGATTCCTGATTAGATTGTGATCCGATTTGACCGACCAGAAGACACCGCGCGGCGCCGACGGCGGCCCCACCGGCATCGAGCCGATATCCATCATCGAGGAGATGCAGCGCTCCTATCTCGATTACGCCATGAGCGTGATCGTCAGTCGCGCGCTGCCGGACGTGCGCGACGGCCTCAAGCCGGTGCATCGCCGCATCCTCTACGCCGCCTATGAGAGCGGCTATCACTGGAACCGTAAATATGTGAAATCGGCACGCCCGGTCGCCGACGTGATGGGTAAATACCATCCGCACGGCGACGCCTCTATCTACGACGCTTTGGTGCGCATGGCGCAGGACTGGTCGCTGCGCGTGCCGCTGATTGACGGGCAGGGCAATTTCGGCTCGATCGACGGCGATCCGCCGGCGGCGATGCGCTACACGGAATCGCGGCTGACCAAGGTCGCGCATGAGTTGCTGGAAGACATCGACAAGGACACCGTCGATTTCCAGGACACTTACGATGCGTCGGGCAGCGAACCGAAAGTCCTGCCGGCGCGCTTTCCGAACCTGCTGGTCAACGGCTCCGGCGGCATCGCCGTCGGCATGGCCACCAACATCCCGCCGCACAATCTGGGCGAGGTCTGCAACGGCGCCATTGCCCTCATCGACAATCCAGCGATCGATCTTCCGGCGCTGATGGAGATCATTCCGGGACCGGATTTCCCGACCGGCGGCATCGTGCTTGGCCGTTCCGGCATCTACAGCGCCTATTCGACCGGCCGCGGCTCCATCGTCATGCGCGGCCGCGTCAACATCGAGGCGCGCGGCAACGACCGTGAATCGATCGTCATCACCGAGGTTCCCTATCAGGTGAACAAAGCATCGATGATCGAGAAGATGGCCGAACTGGTGCGCGACAAGCGCATCGAGGGCATTTCCGACATTCGCGATGAGAGCGACCGCCAGGGTTACCGCGTCGTCATCGAACTGAAGCGCGACGCCGTCGCCGACGTCATCCTCAACCAGCTTTACCGCTTCACTCCGCTGCAGACGTCCTTCGGTGCCAACATGGTGGCGCTGAACGGCGGCAAGCCGGAATTGCTGACGCTCACCGACATGCTGAAGGCGTTCGTCGCCTTCCGCGAGGAGGTGATCAGCCGGCGCACGAAATTCCTGCTCCGCAAGGCGCGCGACCGCGCCCATGTGCTGGTCGGCCTTGCCATCGCTGTTGCCAATATCGATGAAGTCATCAAGCTGATCCGCAGCGCTCCGGACCCGCAGACGGCGCGCGAGCAGTTGATGGAGCGGCGCTGGCCTTCGGGCGACGTGGAATCGCTGATTCTTCTGATCGACGACCCGCGCCATCGCATCAACGAGGACGGTACCTACAATCTCTCCGAGGAGCAGGCGCGCGCCATCCTCGAACTGCGCCTGCAGCGCCTAACCGCGCTCGGCCGCGACGAGATCGCCGACGAGCTGAACACGATCGGCGACGAGATCAAGGACTACCTGGACATCCTGTCGTCCCGCGCCCGCGTCCAGCAGATCGTCAAGGACGAGCTCATCGCCGTGCGCGACGAGTTCGGCACGCCGCGCCGCACCGAGCTCGCCGAGGGCGGGGCGGACATGGAAGACGAGGACCTGATCCAGCGCGAGGACATGGTCGTCACGGTCAGCCATTCCGGCTACATCAAGCGCGTGCCGCTGTCGCTCTACCGGGCGCAGCGCCGCGGCGGCAAGGGCCGCTCCGGCATGTCGACCAAGGAAGAGGATTTCGTCACCCGGCTGTTCGTCGCCAACACGCACACGCCGGTGCTGTTCTTCTCCTCGCGTGGCATCGTCTACAAGGAAAAGGTCTGGCGCCTGCCGATCGGCAACCCGCAATCGCGCGGCAAGGCGTTGATCAATATGCTGCCGCTCGAACAGGGCGAGCGCATCACCACGATCATGCCGCTGCCGGAGGATGAGACGAGCTGGGGCGAGCTCGACGTCATGTTTGCCACCACGCGCGGCACCGTGCGTCGCAACAAGCTGTCGGACTTCGTCCAGGTCAACCGCAACGGCAAGATCGCCATGAAGCTGGACGAGGAAGGCGACGAGATCCTCGGCGTCGAGACCTGCACCGATAATGACGACGTGCTTTTGACGGCAAGTTCCGGCCAGTGCATCCGCTTCCCGGTCAGCGACGTACGCGTCTTCCAGAGCCGCAATTCGGTCGGCGTGCGCGGCATCGCCATGGCCGATGGCGACCGGGGGATCTCGATGGCGGTGATCGAGCATGTCGACGCGCCGCCGGCGGAACGTGCCGCCTACCTTAAGCGGGTGGTGGCTGAACGCCGGCTCGCCGCCGACATCGCCGCCGGTGAGGAGGAAGAAATCCAGCTTACCAACGAAGAGGTCGGCGAAGAGGCGGAGCTTTCCGACGAGCGCTACGAATTCCTCAAGGCACACGAGCAGTTCGTGCTGACGGTGACGGAATATGGCTACGGCAAGCGTTCGTCGTCGTACGATTTCCGCCTGACCGGTCGCGGCGGCAAGGGTATCCGCGCTACCGACGTTTCGAAAACGGCCGAAATCGGCCGTCTGGTGGCGACCTTCCCGGTCGGCAATGATGATCAGATCATGCTGGTTTCGGATGGCGGAACCGTCATTCGCGTCCCGGTTAACGGCATTCGTTTCGCCAGCCGCGCCACCAAGGGCGTTACGATCTTTAATACCGCAGAGGGCGAGAAGGTCGTTTCGGTGGAGCGGATTTCGGAGCCGCAGGCAGACGAAGAGATCGAAGAGAGTGTCGAGGCTGAAAGCGGCGCTGCTACCGAAGGTGGGGAGCCTGACAACAACAACGTCGAGTGAGTTGCCACGACGCCGCCAGCCCGATAGGTCGGTCCGGCGTTGTCAGCAAACGCTCTAGAAATGCCGATAAGGCCTACGGATGCCGAAGCCTTCGAACTGCTTGGTATTGGCCTTGGCGCGGACGCGCTGTGCCTCCTGATGCAACCCGAATACGGTAGCGATCAGCATGGCGACGGTCATTGCGGTGGCAAGCATGTAGATCAGCATGTGCGTGTTCTCCTGCGCCTAACAACGATTAGATGGGTGTTTGGTTTCATCTTCTGCAGCTGCAACTTAGTGAACACTGCGTGAAGCTGTTGTGAGCGGCACATTCATCTGTCGTTTACGTCGGCCAAAGGGTTCACGAGGCGGGCTGGTGATCGGATTTGCCTTTAGGAGAGAGGCTCGCTAGAAGCACCTGCCATGACCGAACGCATCGCCCTTTATGCCGGCTCTTTCGACCCGCTGACCAACGGCCATCTCGACGTGCTGAAGGCATCGCTGGCCGTGGCGGATACAATCTATGCGGCGATCGGCACCCATCCCGGCAAGAAGCCGTTGTTTTCCTTCGAGGAACGGGTTGGCCTGATCGAAACGGCCGCGAAGGCGGAATTCGGCAGCGACGGTGCGCGTATCAAAGTGGTCGCCTTCGACGGGCTGGTCATCGATGCGGCCAGGAAGCATGGCGCCTCGATCATGATCCGCGGTCTGCGCGACGGCACCGATCTTGACTATGAGATGCAGATGGCCGGCATGAACGAGACCATGGCGCCGGAGCTGCAGACGGTGTTCCTGCCCGCCAGCCCCTCGGTGCGCACCATTACCGCCACACTTGTGCGCCAGATAGCTTCGATGGGAGGCGACATCCGCCCCTTCGTGCCGGCGGCCGTGGCCGGCGCGCTCGCCGCCAAATTCGCGAAATAAATGCATGTCACCCAAAAGTGGAACCCGGCTTTGGGTAACGACATGCATGAACGAAGATATTCGGAGAAAGATCCATGCAGCTGAAAAAGCTTGCCTTCTTGCTTGCCGTGTTTGCCGGTCTTGTGACCGCATCCGTGTCGGCCTTTGCCGCTGATCCGGAAAACACCATGATCGTAACGCTGAAGGACGGCGACGTGACCATCGCGCTGAGGCCCGACCTTGCGCCGAAACACGTCGCGCAGATCAAAAAGCTGGTGCGCCAGGGCGCCTACGACAACGTCGCCTTTCACCGCGTCATCGACGGCTTCATGGCGCAGACCGGCGACGTCAAGTTCGGCAACATGAAGAGCGGCTTCAATGCCGACGCTGTCGGCACCGGCGGCTCCGATCTTCCCGACCTGCCGGCCGAATTCTCCAGCACCGAGCACTACCAGCGCGGCGTGGTCGGCATGGCCCGCTCCGACGATCCGAATTCCGCCAATTCGCAATTCTTCATCATGTTCGCGCCGGCACCGCCGCTCGATGGCCAGTACACCATCGTTGGCAATGTCGTCAGCGGCATGGAGCTGGTGGACCACATCAAGAAAGGCGACGAGGCGCAGAACGGGACGGTGACCGATCCCGATCGCATGATCAAGGTGCGCATCGCCGCCGACGGCAAGTAAACCCAAGTTTCAAAAGGATATTTCTGACATGGCCGAAATCAAGGACCGCGAGAACGCGCTTATCATGGACACGACGAAGGGCAAGGTCGTCATCGAATTGTTTCCAGATCTGGCGCCCGGCCATGTCGGCCGTATCAAGGAGCTGGCACGCGAAGGCGCCTATGACGGCGTGGTCTTCCACCGCGTCATCGACGGCTTCATGGCGCAGACCGGCGACGTGAAGTTCGGCAATTCCAACAAGCCGTCTTTCGCGCCGTCGCGCGCCGGCACTGGCGGTTCCGCCAAGCCCGATCTGAAGGCCGAGTTCTCCAACGCCAACCATGGCCGCGGCACCTGTTCGATGGCGCGCTCGCAAAACCCGAACTCGGCCAATTCGCAGTTCTTCATCTGCTTCGACGACGCCGCCTTCCTCAACCGCCAGTACACTGTATGGGGCCAGGTCATCGAAGGCATGGACAATGTCGACAAGATCAAGCGCGGCGAACCGGTGCAGGACCCCGACAAGATCGTATCGCTCAAGGTCGCGGCCGACGTGAAATGACCAGCCGGGCTGTCGCGGCCATCGTACTTGTGCTCGTCGCGGCGGCCACTCCGGCGTTGGCGACGGAATCGATCGTTTGCAGCGCCGACGGCGGCGCGGCATCGATTGATGTTTTGATGGGACACACGGCCGTCATTGCGGTGGCGCGGGTGTGGCTGGATGCCGGCGGCAAGACATGGACCACGGACGGCCAGCCAGGCTCAACGAAAGTCATCGTTGGACAGGCATTCGAAGACGACGAGCGCATGCTGATCGATCTCACTGATGAGGGCCTCAGCTCGATCGTCGCCAAATTGCGGCTGGTCAAGGCCAGCGAGCAGTCCAGTTTCGCAATGGGCGGCACGTTGAGCATTGACGGTGTCAGTGCCTGGGCGGTGACCTGCCCGGAACCTTGAGGCGGGGTTTTCTTGCGCGTCGACCTTTTCGACTTCGATCTGCCGGAAGAACGCATCGCGCTTCGCCCAGCCGAGCCGCGCGACAGCGCCAGGATGCTGGTGGTCAGGCCGGGTGAGGGGCTCGAAGACCTGACGGTGCGCGACCTGCCGGCCCTGCTCAAGGCCGGTGATGATGTGCTGGTCTTCAACGACACCAAGGTCATTCCGGCACAATTGAAGGGCATCAGGCGGCGCGGCGAAGCAGCAGCGCAGGTCGAAGCCACGCTGCATATGCGGGTGGCGCCCGACCGGTGGCTCGCCTTCATGCGTCCGGGCAAGCGCATCGCCGCCGGAGATCGCATCCATTTCGGTCATGATGCCAATTCCTGCTTTCTCGGCCAACTCGATGCGACCGTGATCGAGAAGGGGGAAGGCGGCGAGGTGCTGCTCGGCTTCGACCTGTCAGGTCCGTTCCTCGACGAGGCGCTGCACGCTGTCGGCCACATCCCGCTGCCGCCCTACATCGCCTCCAAACGTGACGACGACGAACGCGACCGCAGCGATTATCAGACCATTTATGCTAGGGAGGAGGGCGCGGTCGCCGCGCCGACGGCAGGGCTGCATTTCACGCCGGAGCTGTTTGCGACGCTCGACGCCAAGGGCATAGAGCGCCGTTTCGTCACGCTGCATGTCGGCGCCGGTACATTCCTGCCGGTGAAGGCGGACGACACCGCGGACCACAAGATGCACGCCGAAACCGGTTCGGTCAGCGCGGAAACCGCCGAGGCGCTGAATGCGGCGAAAGCAAAAGGAGGGCGCATTATCGCTGTCGGCACGACATCGCTGCGCTTGCTGGAGAGCGCGGCTGGCGAGGAGGGCAGGCTGGCCGCATGGTCAGGCCTGACCGACATCTTCATCACCCCCGGCTATCGCTTCAAGACCGCCGACATGCTGATGACCAATTTCCATCTGCCGCGTTCGACGCTGTTCATGCTGGTTTCGGCCTTCTGCGGTTTGCAGACGATGCGGGCGGCCTATGCGCATGCCATCGAGAATCGCTACAGGTTTTATTCCTATGGAGACGCAAGTCTTCTGTTCAGGGAGGATAGTAATGGACGATGACCTGGAAACCTTCGACCGCGAAGCATTGATCGGCGAGGTCAGGAAATTACGCGCCGGCATCCGCCAACACCGCGACGCCACCGGCCATGATCTGTGCTGGCATCATCCCGACCTGTGGTCGCTTTTGCCCGAAAAGACCGAGCCGGCGATTGCCGTGCCGCCGTGGCCGAAATTCATGCGCGGCTGCATCCGCTACCGTCAATCGCTCGATAAGCAGGCTGCGGACGCGCCGGTATTTGACAAGGAGTTCGATGGCTAGGGAATTCAATGACTGACGCATTCACCTTCAAGGTGCTGGCGACCGACGGCAGGGCGCGGCGTGGTGCAATCACCATGCCGCGCGGGGAAATCCGCACGCCTGCCTTCATGCCGGTCGGTACCGGCGGCACGGTGAAGGCCATGTATATGGATCAGGTGCGCGGCGTCGGCTCGGACATCATCCTTGGTAATACCTACCACCTGATGCTGAGACCCGGCGCCGAGCGCGTGGCGCGGCTCGGCGGCCTGCATGAGTTCGCCCGCTGGCCGCATCCGATCCTGACTGACAGCGGCGGCTTCCAGGTGATGTCGCTATCGAAGCTGAGGAAACTGACCGAGAACGGCGTGACCTTCCGTTCGCATATCGACGGCGGCGCCTTCGAGATGTCGCCGGAGCGTTCGATTGAGATCCAGGGGCTGCTCGATTCCGACATCCAGATGCAGCTCGATGAATGCACGGCTCTGCCGGCCAAGCAGAACGAGATCGAGCGTGCCATGGAGTTGTCGTTGCGCTGGGCCGAGCGTTGCAAGACGGCATTCGGCGAGCAGCCCGGCAAGGCGATGTTCGGCATTGTACAAGGCGGCGACGTGCCGGATCTGCGGCTGCGCTCGGCGCAGGCGCTGAAGGCAATGGAGCTGAAGGGCTACGCGATCGGCGGGCTGGCTGTCGGCGAGCCGCAAGCGGTGATGCTGGAGATGCTCGACATCACTTGCCCGGAGCTGCCGGTTGAGCGGCCGCGCTACCTGATGGGTGTCGGCACGCCGGACGACATCTTGAAGTCGGTAGCGCGCGGCATCGACATGTTCGATTGCGTGATGCCGACGCGGGCAGGGCGCCACGGTCTTGCCTACACGCGGCGCGGCAAGGTCAATCTTCGCAACGCCCGCCATGCCGACGATCCGCGTCCGCTCGATGAGGAAAGCGACTGCCCGGCCGCACGCGACTATTCGCGCGCCTATCTGCACCATCTGGTGCGCTCGCAAGAGGCACTTGGGGCGATGCTCCTTACCTGGAACAATCTGTCCTATTACCAGCAGCTGATGCGCGACATTCGTGAAGCGATCGAGGCTGGCAGGTTGGAAGCACGCTCAGCTGAGATTTCCGAAAGCTGGAGGCGGGGCGATCTCCCAGTGAGGTGATCGAAGGCTCAAGTGCTGAGCGACGTGGACGCGCGCAGGCTGCAGCCGGTGATCCGAAAGCTGCCGTCAGGCTGTAGTTCGAGCGTGTAGACCGCCTCGTAGTCCTTGCCATCCGGGCCGACGATCAGCACTTGCTGGATGATCGAGGTCGGGCTCGTCTCGCGAACCTTGCCGAAGGAGTAGGTCTGCGGCTGGCGCACCGGCGGATAGCCGTTGGTCACCATGTTCATGAAGGTATCGACGGTCGGAAAGATGCGCTTCACATTCGGTGCGGCAAAGCTGTAGGCCGTCATTCCGTCATTGGCGATGAAGGCCCTCAACTGACCATCGATGACCGTCTGCGCCGCTTTGACTTCGGCGTCGCCAGAAAAGGCCTGGGATGCGAAAATGAATGGAAGGACTGTGAATGCGAAAAACGCGCGGCGCATGGCCTGTCTCCGTTGTCCCCGAGAAATCGCTGCCTGAAGGTACATGATACCATACGCTTTGCCGTGCTTCAGGGTTTCAGCCGAGCGTAAACATTCGGCGTGGCAGTCCGTGTCCGAGCCGAGAAAGCATTGTCGAGGCGAGACAGCCTGAGCGATTGGCGATGCTTGAAAGCCGGGCGGCAGTCTGCCACAAGGGCCGCTCGATTAGAGCGTGCGATGTTGGACAGGACCAGGCAATGAAGGCATTTTTCGTGCAGATAAAGTGCGATCTGGGCAAGGCCTACGACGTTGCCAGCGCCCTGGCCGATGCCGAGATTGCTTCGGAAATCTACTCGACAGCCGGCAACTACGACCTGCTCGCCAAATTCTATGTCGACGACGAGGAAGACATCGGCCACTTCGTCAACGAGAAAGTGCAGATTCTCCCGGGAATCAAGGATACGTTTACGGTCGTCACCTTTCGCGCGTTTTGATCTCCATCCGACATTTGCCCGGACACAAGGCAAAGCCTGATCAGGGCCCTATTGGTGCTGCCTTAATTTTAGGCAACCGCGATATACTGATCGCCGGCGCCCGCCAAATCGCCGATTGCGCTTGATTTTCTCCAGCGAGGCCAGTGAAATGGCGTCACAGGGGAGTATGCGATTGGCAGCGTTCGACGAAATGCTTCCGGAAGTTTCCGGGCTGAGAAAACCGTATTCGGCTTACGATCGCTGGCTGAAGGAACAGGACCCGGCCAGACTTACCGAGAAGATGCAGGACGCCGAACGCGTCTTTCGCAAGACAGGCATCACTTTCGCCGTCTACGGCGAGCAGGAAGCATCGGAGCGGCTGATACCCTTCGACATCGTTCCGCGCATCATTTCGGGCAATGAATGGCGACGGCTAACGCAAGGCATCGAGCAGCGCGTCCAGGCGCTGAACGCCTTTCTCGACGACATCTACCATCGCCAGGAGATCTTGCGCGCCGGCCGGGTGCCGAAGGAGTTGATCGCCAGGAACGAGGCGTTCCTGCCCGAGATGATCGGGGTGCGGCCGCCGGCCGGCGTCTATACCCACATCATCGGCGTCGACATCGTACGCATTAGCGAGAACGAGTTCTACGTACTGGAGGACAATGCGCGCACGCCGTCCGGCGTCTCCTACATGCTGGAAAACCGCGAGACGATGATGCAGCTGTTTCCCGAGTTGTTCCAGCAGATCAAGGTGCGGCCGGTGGAGAATTACCCGCAGCTCCTGCGCCAGTCGCTGGCGGCGGTACGGCCGCAAAGCACCAAGGGCACGCCGACGATTGCCGTGCTGACGCCGGGCAGCTTCAACTCAGCTTATTTCGAACATGCTTTCCTTGCCGACCAGATGGGCGTGCAGCTCGTCGAAGGGCAGGATCTGCGCGTCGTCGATGGCCATGTCGCGATGCGCACGACCGAGGGCTACAAGCAGATCGACGTGCTTTACCGGCGTGTCGACGACTCGTTCCTCGATCCGCTGACCTTCCGCCCCGACTCGGCACTTGGCGTGCCGGGCATTATGGACGTCTACCGCGCCGGCAACATCACGATCGCCAATGCGCCGGGAACCGGCATCGCTGACGACAAGGCGATCTATTCGTACATGCCCGAGATCGTCGAATTCTACACCGGCCGCAAGGCGATGCTCGGCAACATCCCGACCTGGCGCTGCTCGGAGCCGGACAGCCTGAAATACGTGCTCGAGCACATTGATGAACTGGTCATCAAGGAGGTCCACGGGTCCGGCGGTTACGGCATGCTGGTCGGTCCGGCGGCGACCAAGAAGGAATGCGAGGATTTTTCCAAAAAGCTCGCGGCAAAACCATCGAACTACATTGCTCAGCCGACGCTGGCGCTGTCGACCTGTCCGATCCTGACGGACAAGGGGCTGGCGCCGCGTCATGTCGATCTGCGCCCCTATGTGCTGGTTTCCGACCGTATCCAGATCGTGCCCGGCGGGCTGACCCGAGTAGCGCTCAAGGAAGGCTCGCTGGTCGTCAATTCCTCGCAAGGCGGGGGCACGAAGGATACCTGGGTGTTGGATGATTAGAGTGGAAGTAGTGAATAGTGAATAGATAAGGATATGGGTCGTAATGTTGGTGAAATGCCCTGAAATGAAGCACGCGGCATCGTGGCTTAGGTTCTGGATAGTCACCATTCACCGTCCACCGTCCACCATTCGCCTCAGGGCCGCCTGACATGCTTCTCGGTCGCACCGCCAACGGGCTCTATTGGATGAACCGCTATATCGAGCGGGCGGAAAACATGGCGCGGCTGGTGGATGCTGGCTTGCGCATGGCGCTAACCCGTACTCAGAACGCTTCGGAGGAGTGGAATTCGGTGCTGCTTAGCGCCGGTTCGGACGCCAGCTTCACGCAGAAATATTCCGACTACACCGCCGCCAATGTCGCCGACTATCTGCTGCGCGACACATCGAACCCGTCGAGCACGATGTCGTCTATCGAAACGGCCCGTAACAATGCCCGCATGGTGCGTACCGCGTTGACGCGTGAAACCTGGGAAAGCATCAACGAAGCCTGGATGTCGCTGAAGCGGATGCTAGCCAAGCCGATCGACGAGCGCGACCTGCCCAACGCGCTCGACGCAATCAAACGCGAGACGGCGCTGATCCGCGGCTCGTTCTACGGCACGATGCTGCGCAATGAGATTTTCGATTTTTCGCAGCTCGGCACTTATGTCGAACGCGCCGACAACACCGCGCGCATCCTGGATGTGAAATACTACGTGCTGTTGCCGTCGATTTCCTGGGTCGGCTCGACGCTCGACAACTACCAGTGGGAATCGATCCTTCGCTCTGTATCGGCGCACCGCTCCTACCGCTGGGTCTATGACGCCGACTACAAGCCGAGCAACATCGCCGACTATCTGATCCTCAATGTCCGCATGCCGCGCTCGCTGACCTTTTGCTATCGCTTCCTGACGGAGCATCTCAAATTCCTGGGTGACGACTATGGTGAGCGCCACGCCTGCCATGCGACGGCTGCCAAGACCCAGGCCATGCTTACCGCCGGCTCGATCAAGGATATTTTCGACGCCGGCCTGCATGAATTCCTGGCCAATTTCATCCGCGACAACACCAGACTCGGCGACGAGATCGCGCAGGATTACAGGTTCTATTGAGCATGACCCCAAAAAGCGGAGACCGGTTTTCGGAAAAGCTCATGCTCCAGGGACGAGTGCGATGCGGCTGAAGATCACCCACCGGACCGAATACCGCTACGATGCGCCGGTGCATTATTTGTTGCAGCGTTTGCGGCTGCTCCCGGTAAACGGGCGCACCCAGACGGTACTGTCCTGGGCGCTGAAGATCGAAGGCGCACGCGAGGAAGTGCGCTTCACCGACCATTTCGGCAATGATACCCGGCTGTTGAGCGTCGAGGGCGAGCGCGACTTCATCACCGTCGAAGCAGCCGGCGAAGTGGTGACGCGCGACACCGCCGGCGTCTGCGGGCCGCACCAGGGTTTCGTGCCGCTCTGGCTGTTCGGCCACGAAACGCCGCTGACGATGATCGGCAGCGGCATTCGCGAGCTTGCTGCCTCGGTCGGCAAGGGCACCGACATCGAAAGGCTGCACCGGTTGATGGCGATGATCGGCGAGCGCGTCGCTTATACGCCGGGCACCACCAACGCGACGACGCCGGCCGAAGAGGCCCTGGCGCTCAAGACCGGCGTTTGCCAGGACCACAGCCACATCTTCGTTGCGGCGGCGCGCGCCATGGATTTTCCGGCGCGCTATGTCAGTGGCTACCTTATGATGAATGCAGCGATCGAGCAGGCGGCAAGCCACGCCTGGGCCGAGGCGCATGTCTCGGGCCTCGGCTGGGTCGCCTTCGACGTCGCCAACGGCATTTCTCCCGACGAGCGTTATGTAAAGGTGGCGACTGGCCGCGATTATCGCGACGCCACACCGGTATCGGGAATTCGGCTGGGACAGGCGGAAGAACAGCTTGCCGTCACCGTCACCGTGGAGCAGTAATCTCCGCCAAGATTGTTGCCAAAGAGATTCGATGACCTATTGCGTCGGCCTGAAGATCGATCGCGGGCTCGTGTTCATGTCGGACACGCGCACCAACGCCGGCATGGATTCGATCTCGACCTTCAGGAAGATGCATGTCTGGGAAGAGCCGGGCGAGCGCGTCATCGTTTTGATGTCGGCCGGCAATCTGGCGACGACGCAGGCCGTGGTCAGCCTGCTCGACGAACGCACCAAGGCAGTGGCGGAGCGCCGTGCCACGCTGCTCGAAACGCCTTCCATGTACCAGACAGTGCGGCTGGTCGGAGACACCGTCAAGGAGGTCATCGCCAGTTCGTCGCCGGCGGGCGAAAAGGCGGATTCCTATTTCAACGCCTCCTTCATCCTCGGCGGTCAGATCAAGGGCAGCGCGCCGCGCCTGTTCATGATCTATCCGGAAGGCAATTTCATCGAATCCACCGACGACACGCCGTTCTTCCAGATCGGTGAGACCAAATACGGCAAGCCGATCATCATCCGCGCTTATGAAAGGACGATGAGTTTCGCCGAGACGGTGAAGTTGCTGCTTGTGTCGTTCGACTCGACGCTGAAGTCGAACCTGTCGGTCGGCCTGCCGCTCGACCTGCTGTTCTATGAAAAGGACACCTTCAAGGTCGGCCTCAAAAAGCGAATAACCCAGGATGATCAATATTATCGCACGATCTCGGATAGCTGGTCGAACGCGCTGAAGACTGCCTTTGCCAGCTTGCCTGATTTTCCCGAATGAAAACCTTCGTTTTTCGTGCTCTTTGATGGCGGCTCGACGAGGCGCTACGGAGGCGAAGATGAATAGCAACGAATTCCGCGAATGGTCGCTGCGAGCGGCCGAATGGGGCGCCGACTACAGAGACAGCCTTCGCGAAAGACCGGTGCGGCCGTTTGTCGAGCCGGGCGAAATCTTCAAAAGCATCGATGTCGCACCGCCGGAAAATGGCGAAACGATGCAGGCAATCTTCGCCGATTTCGAGCAAAAGATTCTGCCGGGCATGACGCACTGGCAGCATCCGCGTTTCTTCGCCTATTTCCCGGCCAATGCGGCACCGGCCTCGGTCGTGGCCGAGTATCTGGTTGCCGCCATGGCCGCGCAATGCATGCTTTGGCAGACCTCGCCGGCGGCAACCGAACTCGAGACGCGTGTCGTCGACTGGATGCGGCAGGCGCTTGGTCTGCCGGAGGGATTTTCCGGCGTCATGCAGGATTCGGCTTCGTCGGCGACGCTTGCCGCCGTGCTGACCATGCGCGAGCGCGCGCTCGACTGGCAAGGTAACAAGAACGGCTTGCAACGCCAGCCGGTCGTGCGGGTCTATTCTTCCGGCCAAGTCCATACTTCCATCGACCGGGCGATCTGGGTGTCGGGCATCGGCGAGGCGAACCTCGTGCGCATTCCGGTCGCCGGACGCTTCCGCGCCATGCAGACGGCGGCTCTGGAAGCCGCGATCGTCACCGACCGCGAAAACGGCATGCTGCCGGCGGGGATCATCGCCAGCGTCGGCGGCACAAGTACCGGCGGCACCGACGATGTGGCGGCTGTTGCCGCGGTGGCTAAGCGGCACGGGCTCTACCTGCATGTCGATGCCGCATGGGCTGGCTCCGCCATGATCTGCCCCGAGTTCCGGCATTTCTGGGCAGGCGCCGAACATGCGGATTCCATTGTCTTCAACCCGCATAAATGGCTGGGCGCACAGTTCGATTGCTCGATGCAGTTCATCCGTCAGCCGGAAGACCTCGTGCGCACGCTGGCGATCAAGCCCGAATTCCTGAAAACGCATGGCCGCGACGGAGTCATCAACTACTCCGAATGGTCGGTGCCGCTTGGCCGGAGGTTCCGCGCGCTGAAACTTTGGTTCCTGCTGCGTGCACATGGCTTGGAAAATCTGCGGACCATGGTCCGCAACCATGTCGCCTGGAGCGAGAGCCTCGCCGCAAGGCTGGCAAAGGAACCGGATTTCGAGATCGTCACCGAGCCGATGCTGTCGCTGTTCTCGTTCCGGCATCTCGCGGCTGCGGGCGCCGACTCTGACGAGCACAATTTGCGGTTGGTCAGCGCGATCAACGATGACGGCCGCATCTACCTGACGCAAACCCGGGTGGACGGGAAGGTGGCGATCCGCTTTCAGGTCGGGCAGTTCGAAACGACAGCGGCGGATGTCGATACTGCTTTCGAGGTCATTACTGAAATTGCGCGCGGCCTGGGCTGACCGGCATCATCGAGGGTGCGCCGGGGCTTTTCTTGCAGTCACCTGATCTTCCTGTTCATGGCTTTCGTTTTCCGTTATAGACAAGTAAAACGAAAACGAGAGGTTGCTAGATGTATCTGTCGCCGCGTCATTCCGAAATCATCCAGATGGCCAAGGACCATGGCCGCGTACTGGTCGAGGAGTTGGCGACGCATTTCAACGTGACGCCGCAGACGATCCGCAAGGATCTCAACGATCTCTGCGACCAGCGGCTTTTGTCTCGCATTCATGGCGGGGCATTGTTCCCGTCCGGCATCGAGAACATGGAGTATGAGGCTCGGCGCAAGATCGCCGCCGAGGAGAAGGAGGCGATCGGCCGCGCAGCAGCCCGGCTGATCCCCGACAACGCGTCTCTTTTCATCAATATCGGAACAACGACGGAAGCTGTCAGCAAGTCGCTGCTCGATCACAGCGGCTTGATGGTCATCACCAATAACATCAATGTTGCCAATAGGATGCGCGTTTATCCTTCGATCGAGGTGGTGATCGCCGGCGGTGTCGTACGCGGTTCCGACGGCGGTGTGGTCGGCGAGGCAGCGGTCGATTTCATCCGGCAGTTCAAGGTCGATTTTGCGGTGATCGGCGCCTCGGCCATCGATCACGACGGCGCACTGCTCGACTTCGATTTTCGCGAGGTGAAAGTCGCGCAGGCGATCATCGCCAACGCGCGGCATGTGATCCTCGTGTCGGACCAGACCAAGTTCGAGCGCACCGCGCCCGTCCGCATCGGCCATCTGTCGCAGGTCAACACCTTTATCACCGATCGTTGCGACATCCCATCGGTGCGTAAGATCTGCCAGGAGGCAGAAGTTCAGCTGATCGAAACGTCGCTCTCCTAGAGATGCCGTTGCGGCATCCTGTCGCCAATCATATTTCGTTTGACATTCGTTATCATTTCGAAATAATTCCCGTACGGTTTCGCAAGAACCCAAAAATGCTGCAATGCGAAATCGAGGGAGGATTGTTTGGGCGCATCACCGATCCATGACATTTTCGTCATCGGTGGCGGCATCAATGGCTGCGGCATCGCCCGCGATGCCGTTGGGCGTGGGTTTTCGGTATTTCTTGCCGAGATGAACGATCTGGCCAGCGGAACCTCTTCCGGCTCGACCAAACTGATCCATGGCGGCTTGCGCTATCTCGAATTCTACGAGTTCCGCCTGGTGCGCGAAGCGCTGATGGAACGCGAGGTCCTGTGGAGGAACGCGCCGCATATCATCTGGCCGATGCGCTTCGTGCTGCCATACGCCAAGGGGCTGCGTCCGGCCTGGCTGATTCGTCTCGGGCTTTTCCTCTACGACCATATCGGCGGGCGCAAATTGCTGCCGCCGACGAAAACGCTGGACATGGCCAAGGATCCGGCCGGCAAACCGCTAAAGCCGCTGTTTCGAAAGGCGTTCGAATATTCGGACGGTTGGGTCAACGATGCCCGGCTGGTTGTGTTGAACGCCCGCGACGCTGCCGAACGCGGCGCAACCATTCGAACCCGAACAAAGGTCGTCAGCGCACGCCGCGAAGGCAATCTCTGGACGGTCAGGCTTGAAAACGTGCGGACCGGCGATACCGAGGAGGTCAAGGCGCGGCTGCTGGTCAATGCCGCCGGCCCGTGGGTCGATCAGGTGCTGTCGGCCACCGTCGGCTTGAACGACGTGCACAATGTACGCCTCGTGCAAGGCAGCCACATCGTCGTTGGCAAGAAATTCGACGACCCACGCGCCTATTTCTTTCAGAACAAGGACGGGCGCATCATTTTCGCCATCCCCTATGAAGACGAGTTCACGCTCATCGGCACCACCGACCGGGACTATCCCGGCGATCCGCACGACGTCAGGATCAGTGATGTCGAGATCGACTATCTCTGCGCTGCGGCAAGCGAATATTTCGCGCAGCCGGTCAAGCCGTCGGATATCGTCTGGACCTATTCCGCGGTGCGCCCGCTCTACGACGATGGCGCCTCAAAGGCGCAGGAAGCCACCCGCGACTATGTGCTGAAGGCCGATGGAGGCGAGGGTGCCGCCCCGATCGTCAATGCCTTTGGCGGCAAGATCACCACCTACCGCCGATTGTCGGAATCGATGCTCGAGAAGATCGAGGGTTTTCTCGGCAGGCGCGGCAAGCCATGGACGGCAAACGCGCCGCTGCCGGGCGGTGACTTTCCCGTCACTG
Source organism: Mesorhizobium sp. M0208 (assembly GCF_040322015.1). Taxonomy (NCBI): domain Bacteria; kingdom Pseudomonadati; phylum Pseudomonadota; class Alphaproteobacteria; order Hyphomicrobiales; family Phyllobacteriaceae; genus Mesorhizobium; species Mesorhizobium sp. M0208. The sequence goes on from NZ_JAMYSP010000008.1 coordinate 76,340, forward strand.
GCTTCGATACCGAGCTGGCGAAACTGAAAACGGCGTACCCGTTCCTCGACGCCCGGCTGGCCCGCCGGTTGACCCGGCTCTACGGCACCCGCGCAAGGAAGCTGCTGGGCCTCGCCAAATCGAACGTCGATCTTGGCCGCAACTTCGGCGCCGATCTCTACGAAGCCGAGGTGCGCTACCTCGCCGAAAACGAATGGGCAATGACTGCCGAGGATGTATTGTGGCGCCGGACCAAGCGCGGCCTGCGTCTCAGCCGTGAGCAGGCGGCAGTGCTCGAGGAGTTCATGCGCGGAATAAGCCGGCAGCACGTAGCGGCTGCCGAATAGGAACGGCCGACTGATGCAGAAAGCCTGGGAGGAGGCATCATGCTTGAACTGAGAAACGTGACGAAGACGGTGGGCGCGGCGGAACATATCCGCGATGTCTCGCTGACGCTTCAGCACGGCTCGCTCAACGTCCTGCTCGGGCCGACGCTCTCCGGCAAGACCAGCCTAATGCGGCTGATGGCGGGCCTCGACGTGCCGACCTCGGGCTCAGTCTGGTTCGATGGCAAGGATGTCACCGGCATGCCGGTGCAAAAGCGCAACGTCGCCATGGTCTACCAGCAATTCATCAATTATCCGGCGATGACGGTCTACGAAAACATCGCCTCACCGCTGCGGGTAGCCGGCACGGATCAGGCAACGATCGACAGGGAGGTGCGCAATGCGGCCGCCCTTCTCAAACTCACGCCCTATCTCGACCGGACGCCTCTCAGCCTGTCGGGCGGCCAGCAGCAGCGCACCGCGCTGGCCCGCGCCATCGTCAAGAATGCCAGCCTCGTGCTGCTCGACGAGCCGCTCGCCAATCTCGACTACAAGCTGCGTGAAGAATTACGCGCGGAACTGCCGAAAGTCTTCGCGGCCGCCGGCACAATCTTTGTTTATGCCACGACCGAGCCGCACGAGGCCTTGCTGCTCGGCGGCAACACGGCAACGCTCTCCGAGGGTAGCATCACCCAGTTTGGGCCGACCATCGAAGTGTTCCGCAAACCGGTCGATCTGGTGACGGCGAGGACCTTCGCCGATCCGCCGCTCAACACCATCGTGCTTGCCAAGAAGGGCCTGGATTTCCTGCTCGAGGGCGGCGTGAAATTGCCGGTGCCGGCGGAACTCTTCGGCATTGCCGATGCGATCTATACGATCGGCTTCCAGCCGCATCATCTGTCCCTCGATCGGCCCAACGCCGCCGCAGTGCCGGTGCGCGCAAAGGTGACGATCACTGAGATCACCGGATCGGAAAGCTTCATCCATCTCGATTTTGCCGATGCGCGCTGGGTCATGCTGACCCACGGTATTCGCGACTTCGAGCCGGACGAGGAGGTCGAGGTGTTCATCGACCCGCGCCACATCATGGTCTTCGACGAGCACGGCCGCGCCGTGGCCGCGCCGAAGCTGGCGGCTTAGGAGGAAGCGATGGCGCGCATCGATGTCAATCATATCCGTCACTCCTATCTGCAGAACCCGCGCACGGATGCCGATTTCGCGCTGAAGGAAGTGCACCACACCTTCGAGGATGGCGGCGCTTATGCGCTGCTCGGCCCGTCCGGCTGCGGCAAGACTACGCTGCTCAATATCATTTCGGGATTGCTGCATCCCTCACACGGCCAGTTGCTGTTCAACGGCAGGAACGTGACCAATCTGTCGACCCAAGAGCGCAACATCGCCCAGGTCTTCCAGTTCCCGGTGATCTACGACACGATGACGGTCTACGACAATCTGGCGTTCCCGCTGCGCAATCGCGGCGTGCCGGAGGCCGACGTCGACCGTAAGGTGCGCGAAACGCTGGAGATGACCGGGCTGGCCGATATGGCCAAACGAAAGGCCCGCGGACTGACAGCCGATCAGAAGCAGAAGATCTCGCTCGGGCGCGGGCTGGTGCGCTCCGACGTCAACGCCATCCTGTTCGACGAGCCTTTGACCGTCATCGACCCGCATATGAAATGGGTGCTGCGCTCCCAGTTGAAGCAGCTTCACCGCCGCTTCGGCTACACCATGGTCTATGTCACGCACGACCAGACCGAGGCGTTGACCTTCGCCGACAGGGTGGTCGTCATGTATGACGGCGAAATCGTACAGATCGGCACACCGGCAGAGCTGTTCGAGCGCCCGCGCCACACCTTTGTCGGCTATTTCATCGGCTCGCCCGGCATGAACGTCATGCCGGTGGCGATCGACGGCAAGACTGCGCGGCTGGGCTCGCAGCAGATCGAACTGCCGGGCGTGCCCAAGGCGGGTGAGGGCGCCATCGAGCTCGGCATCCGTCCCGAATATGTGCGCCTGGGCAGACAGGGCATGGCCGTCCGGATCAGCAAGGTCGAGGACGTCGGCCGCCACAAGGTGGTCCGTGCCAATCTCGAAGGGCGCGAGATCGCCGCCGTCATCGGCGAGGACGAGACAGTTCCGGCTGATCCGAAGGTGCGGTTCGACCCAGCCGGCATCAACATCTATGCCGATTCCTGGCGCGTCGAGATGGGAGCCTGAAGTGGAAAAGACCTGGAACAATAGAGCCTGGTTCCTGGTGTTGCCGGTGCTGCTGCTGGTGGCGTTCTCGGCGGTCATACCGCTGATGACGGTCGTCAATTATTCGGTGCAGGACACTTTCGGCAATAACGTCTTCTTCTGGGCCGGCACGGAATGGTTCGAGGAACTGCTTTCCTCGAGCCGCTTCTGGCAGGCGATGATCCGCAACCTTGTCTTCTCCTTTATCATCCTGGCGATCGAAGTGCCGCTCGGCATCTTCATTGCGCTCAATATGCCGAAGAAGGGTTGGGGCGTGCCTGTGTGCCTTGTTTTGATGGCGTTGCCGCTGCTGATCCCGTGGAACGTCGTCGGCACCATCTGGCAGGTGTTCGGGCGCAACGACATTGGCCTGCTCGGCTATTACGTCAACGCGCTCGGCATCGACTATAATTATGTGCAAGACCCATATGACGCCTGGGTCACGGTCATCATCATGGACGTCTGGCATTGGACCAGCCTCGTGGTCCTGCTCTGCTATGCCGGCCTGGTCTCGATTCCGGATGCCTTTTATCAGGCAGCCAAGATCGACGGTGCCTCGCGCTGGGCGGTGTTCCGCTACATCCAGCTGCCGAAGATGAACCGCGTGCTGCTGATCGCCGTGCTGCTGCGCTTCATGGACAGCTTCATGATCTACACGGAGCCGTTCGTGGTCACTGGTGGCGGCCCCGGCAACTCGACGACCTTTCTTTCGATTGATCTCGTCAAGACCGCGCTCGGCCAGTTCGACCTCGGCCCGGCGGCGGCGATGTCGCTGGTCTACTTCCTTATCGTCCTGCTGTTGTCGTGGGTGTTCTACACCGTGATGACCAATTATGACGCGGAGCGTTGAGATGAGCCGCACCGAAGAGAGAGCCGATAGGGTGAGCGAGACGACAGCTTCGGAAGGGCTCGCCAGCACGCTACGGCAGGACGAGATCGCACGGCTGATGCGCCGTCGCGGCGAGGAGTCGCGCTGGTGGTGGATCGTGCCGACGCTCTACATCGTCGTTCTGCTTTTGCCGATCTACTGGCTCATCAATATGAGCTTCAAGACCAATGGCGAGATCGTCTCGTCGCTGACTCTCTACCCGCACGCGCCGACATTGGCGAATTACCGCACCATCTTCACCGACGCGTCCTGGTATTCGGGCTACATCAACTCGATCACCTATGTGGTTATGAACATGGTGATTTCGGTGGCTGCGGCACTGCCTGCTGCTTATGCTTTTTCGCGCTATCGCTTCCTCGGCGACAAGCATCTGTTCTTCTGGCTGCTGACCAACCGCATGGCGCCGCCGGCGGTGTTCGCGCTGCCATTCTTCCAGCTTTATTCGGCCTTCGGCCTTATCGACACCCATATCGCCGTGGCTCTGGCGCATTGCCTGTTCAACGTGCCGCTGGCGGTGTGGATCCTCGAAGGCTTCATGTCGGGCGTACCCAAGGAGATCGACGAGACCGCCTATATCGACGGCTATTCGTTCCCGCGCTTCTTCATCAAGATCTTCATGCCGCTGATTGCGAGCGGCATCGGCGTGGCGTGCTTCTTCTGCTTCATGTTCTCGTGGGTGGAGCTCTTGATCGCCCGTACGCTGACGACAACCGATGCCAAGCCGATCGCCGCGACCATGACCCGCACCGTTTCGGCCGCCGGCATGGATTGGGGGCTGCTCGCCGCAGCCGGCGTCCTGACGCTGATTCCCGGCGCGCTCGTCATCTGGTTTGTGCGCAACTACATCGCCAAGGGCTTTGCCCTGGGGAGGGTATGATGGAGCAGGTCGACAGAAGCCCATGGTGGTGGGCCGTGCTGCTTCTCGCCCTGGTCGTCGTGGCCTGGGTGGCACTTCAAATCGATTTCGTGGCAATAACGGTAGGCTTCAGCGATCCGGCTAATATCCGCCTGTGGGGATTTAACCTCTCGTCCAACCTCGATTTTTCGTGGATGGCTTGGACGTGGCCGACCGCGGCCTTCTTTGGAACCATCTTTCTGCTGCTTTGCGGCATGGCGGTGTGGGAATACGTCTCGCCGGGCGGCAATCCGCGCGTCGGCGTGCTGCGGTTCGAAACGACGCGTGGCGACCGCCTGTTCCTGTCGCTGCTTGGCAGCGCCTTTATCCATCTCGCTTGGCTGGGTCTAGTCGGACCCAATCTGTGGTGGGCTCTCGCTCTCTCCGTGGTCTACGCCGTCGGCGTGTTCCGCTACGTATAGAGGGGGAAACTGTTGGAACGGCGGCGTGCCGGCCGCCGATCCAGATCGCACTTTGAACTTTAACAGTGGAGGAAATACATGCGACGGCAATTCTTGACATCAACAACTGCGCTTGTCCTATTGCTCGGGGCAAGCAATGCCTATGCCGGAATGGACGAGGCCAAGGCCTTCCTCGATAAGGAAATCGGGCCCCTTTCGACGCTTTCGCGCGCCGGCCAGGAAGCCGAGATGCAATGGTTCATCGATGCCGCGAAACCTTTCGCCGGCATGGATATCAAGGTGGTTTCCGAAACCATCGCCACGCATCAGTATGAATCGCAGGTGCTGGCGCCGGCCTTTACGGCCATCACCGGCATCAAGGTTACGCATGACGTCATCCAGGAAGGCGACGTCGTCGAGAAGATCCAGACCCAGATGCAGACCGGCCAGAACCTCTATGACGGCTGGGTCAACGATTCCGATCTGATCGGCACGCACTGGCGCTACCAGCAGGTGCGCAACCTGACCGACTGGATGGCAGACGACGGCAAGGATGTCACCAATCCGAATCTCGACCTGAAGGATTTCATCGGCACCTCGTTCACCACCGCGCCCGACAAGAAGCTCTACCAGCTTCCCGACCAGCAGTTCGCCAACCTCTACTGGTTCCGTTACGACTGGTTCAACGACGAGAAGAACAAGGCGGACTTCAAGGCCAAATACGGCTACGACCTCGGCGTGCCGGTCAATTGGTCGGCCTATGAGGACATCGCCGAGTTCTTCACCGGGCGTGAGATCGATGGCAAGAAGGTCTACGGCCATATGGATTATGGCAAGAAGGACCCGTCGCTCGGCTGGCGGTTCACCGATGCATGGCTGTCGATGGCCGGCAATGGCGACAAGGGCATTCCGAACGGTCTGCCCGTCGACGAATGGGGCATCAAGGTCGACGAGAATTCGCGACCGGTCGGTTCCTGCACGGCGCGCGGCGGCGACACCAATGGTCCGGCTTCCGTCTATGCCATCCAGAAGTACCTCGATTGGCTGAAGGCCTATGCACCGGCGGAAGCCCAGGGCATGACCTTCTCCGAGTCAGGGCCGGTGCCGGCGCAGGGCGCGGTTGCCCAGCAGATCTTCTGGTATACCGCCTTCACCGCCAGCATGGTCGACGCCAGCGCCAAGGCGGTGCTGAACGACGACGGCACGCCGAAGTGGCGCATGGCGCCGTCGCCGCATGGCGTCTACTGGAAGGACGGTATGAAGCTCGGCTATCAGGACGTCGGTTCCTGGACGCTGATGAAGTCGACGCCGACCGACCGCGCCAAGGCCGCCTGGCTCTACGCGCAGTTCGTCACCTCGAAGACGGTCGACGTGAAGAAGAGCCATGTCGGCCTGACCTTCATCCGCGAGAGCACGATCCACGACAAGAGCTTCACCGAACGTGCGCCAAAGCTCGGCGGCTTGATCGAGTTCTACCGCTCGCCGGCACGCGTCCAGTGGTCCCCGACCGGCACCAACGTGCCGGACTATCCGAAGCTGGCACAGCTCTGGTGGCAGGCGATCGGCGATGCTTCGTCGGGCGCCAAAAGCGCGCAAGAAGCAATGGACTCGCTCTGCGCCGAGCAGGAAAAGGTGATGAGCCGCATCGAGAAGTCGGGCGTCCAGGGCGATATCGGCCCGAAGATGGCCGAAGAGCATGACCTCGCCTACTGGAACGCCGATGCGGTCAAGAAGGGCAATCTCGCTCCTCAGGTCAAGATCGAAAACGAGAAGGAAAAACCGGTCACCATCAACTATGACGAGCTGGTGAAGAGCTGGCAGCAATAGGGCCGTTTGATGCGGGCGTTCGCGTCCGCATCGCCATACTCAGGGGAGGCGGCATGTTGCCGTCTCCCCTGTTTGCGTGAACGGCTTCGCGCCATCTGGCGTCGAGACATCGCAGCACCTTGAATTCGCTTCGACGGGAGAGAGAATGACCGGATATATCCTTGCAATCGACCAGGGGACGACATCGAGCCGGGCGATCCTGTTCGACGACAAGATGAAGGTCGTCGGCAGCGGGCAAAAGGAATTCACCCAGTATTATCCGGCCTCCGGCTGGGTCGAGCACGATCCCGAGGAGATATGGGCAAGCGTCGTGGAAACGGTGAAGGCCGCGCTGAAGACAGCCGGCCGCAACGCAGCGGACGTCGCCGCGATCGGCATCACCAACCAGCGCGAAACGGTCGTCATCTGGGACAAGGAGACCGGCGAGCCGATCCACAACGCGATTGTCTGGCAGGACCGCCGCACCGCGCCGCTATGCCAGAAACTGAAGAAGCTGGGGCTGGAGAAGAAATTCACGAAAAAGACCGGCCTGCTGCTCGATCCCTATTTCTCCGGCACCAAGATCGCCTGGATGCTGGACAAGGTGAAGGGCGCCAGAAAACGCGCCGAGAAGGGCGAACTGCTGGCCGGCACCATCGACAGTTTTCTGATTTGGCGCCTGACTGGCGGCAAGGTCCACGCTACTGACGCCACCAATGCCTCGCGCACGCTGGTCTACAACATCGAACAAAACGCCTGGGATGACGAGTTGCTGGCCATTCTTGGCATACCTGCAAGAATGATGCCGCAGGTGAAAGACTGTGCCGATGATTTTGGAATAACCGACAAAAGCCTGTTTGGTGCAGAGATCAGAATCCTCGGTGTGGCCGGCGACCAGCATGCGGCGGCGATCGGCCAGGCCTGTTTCGAGCCGGGCATGATGAAATCCACCTACGGAACCGGTTGCTTCGCGTTGCTCAACACCGGCAGCGATCTGGTGCGTTCGAAGAACCGGCTTTTGACCACCATCGCCTACAGGCTGAACGGCAACACCACCTATGCCTTGGAGGGCTCTATCTTTATCGCCGGCGCCGCCGTGCAGTGGCTGCGGGACGGCATCAAGGTGATCGGCAAGGCCGAGCAGAGCGGAAAATTGGCGGCGGAGGCCGATCCGACGCAGAACGTCTATCTGGTGCCGGCTTTCGTCGGGCTCGGCGCACCGCATTGGGATGCCGAGGCGCGCGGCGCCATCTTCGGGCTGACCCGCAATTCCGGGCCGGCGGAATTTGCCCGCGCGGCACTGGAATCCGTTGCGTTCCAAACGCGCGACCTGCTTGACGCTATGCGCAAGGACTGGAAGGGCGCCTCGGCCAAGACCGTGCTCAGGGTCGATGGCGGCATGGTGGCGTCGGACTGGACCATGCAGCGGCTGGCCGACATTCTCGATGCGCCGGTCGACCGGCCGACAATTCTCGAGACGACCGCGCTTGGTGCGGCATGGCTGGCCGGCTCGAAGGCGGGTGCCTGGCCGAAGGCGCGAGAATTCGCCAGGAGTTGGGCGCTCGAGCGCCGGTTCAAGCCGGACATGGATGCTTCGACACGTGCCGCCAAGCTGGCAGGTTGGCGCCACGCTGTGCGCAGGACGCTAAGTTCGCCATAAGCAGGGATGGCACGGGATTCGCACTCATGAAAAACCCGCGCCGTTTCGGGCGCGGGCCTTGCAGCCTCTAATCAAAGACTCAGTAAGGCGACCGGCACTGCCGGCGCGGGCCGTAATTGGGCTGGTACGTGTTGTCAGACGCACGATAGCTCCGGTAATGGTCATAGCACCACTGCACGTGTGCATCGCCACGATAGACACGATTCTGGTTGTTGATGATAGCGCCGGTAATCAGCGCACCGGTGGCGAAAGCGGCCAGCGGGAACCAGTAGTCGCCATGGCGGCGATAGCCGCGACGATATTCGCGATAGCCGCGATGGCCACGCCAATACATGCCGTCGTCACGCGCAAAACTGCGCCGGGAGAAATCGCGACGCGAGAAATCGCGATTGAAATTCCGGTGCCTCCGCCACGGCTCGTACTGGACGGTCTGGACATTCGAGGTGAGCCCTTGGGCAGGGGGCGCATAGCTGGGCTGAGCGTTGACTGGCACGATCTCCGCGGCAGCGAATGAGATCGAAAGGGTGGTCGCCAGCAGGCCCGACATGATCCTATTCATGATCTTCTCCTTGAAACGCGTGTCCCTTGTCGCGGAAAAACGGGCAGGCTGCGCAAATTGTTCCGCTAAGAATCCCAAGTTGCTGATCTGCAAAGGTTCTCTCGATTCGCTGCTTGCGCTTGTCCCGCAAAGCGCGAGCTTCGGACTTGCGCCAGACGGAGGCAATTGCGTCGACGCCGAAGCGCACCGCACGGCATGATGACGCGACAGGAAAGTCCGGTTTGGGAGCCGTCTTTTTCCGGTTGACCGGCAGAGGCACTCTCCCTATGTTCCGCGCAATTTCGAGGGCGGCCTTTCTGAGCCCGCGGGAGCGCGTAGCTCAGCCGGTAGAGCAACTGACTTTTAATCAGTAGGTCATGGGTTCGAATCCCATCGCGCTCACCAAAGTTTCACATGAAATTTCAATGCCTTAGCGTTTTCCCCTACGGAGCACATGCGGAACCGTGCGACTTTTTGCGACCCGTGCGACCTTAAAAGTCGCACGCGTCGTCGCTACTTTTCCGGCGGTCAGGCGGCAGCAACACCTGCCTAGCTCCTTTGCAAGTCTTTAAATTCAGATCGACTTGCGCAATCGGGTCTTTTGCACGATCCTATCTCAAAATGTGACGGAGGGGATTATGAGTGTCGAAGAAAAACTTCGTGTTTTAGCCGATCGTATCAAAACGCATTCCAGCGCAATGCTTACCGAGGAGGCTTTAAAGACAGCAATAGTACTGCCATTTTTAGCAGCTTTAGATTACGACGTTTTCAATCCGGATGAGGTCATTCCCGAGTTCTGTGCCGACGCGGTCGGAAAGAAGGGGGAAAAGTAGACTATGCTATCAAAATCGACGGGGAGATCAGGATTCTTGTCGAGTGTAAACCGATCACCACCGTACTCGATCGGGTTCATCTCGCGCAGTTGTACCGGTACTTTTCCGTCACCAACGCCAAATTCGCCATCCTGACAAATGGCCGCGCTTTCCACTTCCACACCGACCTAGTTGCACCGAACAAGCTCGACGATCGTCCGTTCCTCACATTCGATCTGTCAGACCTACAAGGTCAATTGACATCCGAACTGAAGAAATTCGCGAAAGCTGATTTCAATGTAGATGGAATCCTGCAGTCCGCTCACCGGTTGAAATACACTTCTGCAATAAAGAAAGAGATCGGGAGTGTGATGGAGAATCCGCCTGAGGATTTTGTTCGGATGGTGACAGTTGGACTTTACCAGGGTCGATTCACTGGCCAGGTGAAGGAGCAATTCACACCTATGGTCAAAGCAGCTTTTCGCGAGATTGTTCGGGAATCCGTCCAGTCGCGTCTATCCACTGCGTTGGCTGAAACCGAGGTCTCGGAGATTGGCGCGGACGGAATTGGCGCCGAAGAAGAAGTCGTGACCACTGAGGACGAACGCGAGGGGTTCATGGTCGTCCGCGCAATCGTTCGCGACCTTCTAAAACCGGCGAGGGTAATCATGCGCGACCAGAAAAGCTATTGCGGCATCCTTGTCGATAACAACAATCGCAAGCCATTGGCGCGACTATGGTTCAACAGGACCGTAAAATATCTCGGGCTTTTCGACGGCGAAAAGGAAGAGAAGGTGAAAATCGATTCGCTGGACGAAATCTACGACCACGCCGATCGCTTGCGAGCTACGGCGAAGGAATACCTTTCTGGAGCTGCCGCCGCGCCATCGATAGTTTCCTGACCTTCTGCATTCTCCATGCTTACTGAATGGGGACCGGTACACTAGGTTCGCTGACGTCCGGCAACCGCTATCGCCCTGGAGTACGGGGGAGCGCGATGGGATCACGACCATGCATGCCTCAGCGTGGTGTCCTCGCCGGCTTGCAACGTTGCCGAATCACGCCTTCTAGCTAGCCGCCCGCGCCATCGTCCATCATCGTGCCGGTGAGCGCCTCATAGGCTCTGCTGCACACCTGAGAACCCGGACAATCCTTCACGATAAGTACTGGCGCCACGGTAAGAACCGCCGCGGCAAGGATTTGCAGGAAAAGACCGACGGCGCTTACCTTCCTGCCGAACGCGCCGGCCAAGAAAAAGTAGAGACCCTGGGCCATGCAGGCTGCCGTCAGAATGCCCAGAAGCGTGCTGGTCGCTCTTGCGAAGGGCGTTATGTAGCCGTCGGGAAAACCCGACATGCCGAGATCCATCGACCATTGCAGCGCCAGCATGACGCTCAGCGCTGACCAGACAAGGGCCGTCGTACGAGTGAACAGCGTCTGCTTTGGTTTGTTGCTCGGATCGGCCATCGGATCACGTCGGAATTGCTTGCCGGGACATGCGCAAGTTCTGGGTCAAATCAGTGAGACGTTGCCGCCGGCATGGCGTTCGAGCCGGGCGGCGAGGTCGAGCTCCAGCAGCACCATGAACACTTGGGCGGGATGCAGGCCGGTGTGGCGGATGATCTCGTCCACTGATACCGGCGTCGGGCCGAGCGCTTCGACGACGCGGTCGCGATCGTCCTCGCGCGGCGGCGGTGTTGCCGAAAAGTCGGGCGGCTCTTCAAGCGGCGATGTCCTTGGCGACCAGCCGCCGACCAGCGGCGCTATGGCACTGGTGATATCGGCGGCCTCGGTCACAAGGGTGGCGCCGTCCTTGAGCAGGCCATTGGCGCCGGCGGCGCGCGGATCGAGCGGTGAACCGGGAACGGCGAAAACCAGCCGCCCCATCTCGCCGGCGAGGCGGGCGCTGATCAGCGAGCCGGAGCGCTGTGCGGCCTCGACCACTACCAATCCCAATGCAGCACCGGCGACGAGCCGGTTGCGGCGCGGAAAGTCCTGTGCGCGCGGCTGCCAGCCAAACGGCATTTCGGAAATGATGGCGCCGCCATGCTCGGCGATCTCGTCGCACAGGTCGGCATTTTCGGGCGGGTAGGGCAAATCGAGGCCGCCGGCGAGCACGCCGATCGTGCCGGTCGAAAGGCTGCCCTGGTGCGCGGCTGTATCGATGCCGCGCGCCAGGCCGGAAACAATGCCATAGCCGTCGCGGCCGAGATCCGCCGCCAGCATCCGCGCCATCTTGATGCCTGCCAGCGATGCGTTGCGAGCGCCGACGATGGCGACCGCTGGCAAGCGGAACACCGCGCTGTTGCCCCTGACCGCGAGCAGCGGCGGCGGATGATCCATGCTTTTCATCAGTGGCGGATAATCCGCCTCGCCGATGCCGACGAAGCGGGCGCCGGCCCGCCGGGCCGTCTCCAACTCCGCCTCGACCTCGGCAATGGACGGGATGCGGACGATTTTTCTGGCGCCACCCGAAATCATCAGCTCGGGCAGCATCGATAACGCTGCTTCGGCCGAACCGAACCGGTTGATCAGGTCGCGAAAGGAAGCCGGGCCGACATTCGGCGTGCGGATCAGACGAAGCCAGCTCAGCCGCTGCCGGTCGCTGAGGCGCGGCCCGGCGTCGGGCTCGCTCACTCTTTGGCCCCGATCTTACCCTCGGTGCCGGCAAGCAGCCGCGCAATGTTGGCGCGGTGCTTTACGATGACGATGAGGCTCATCGCCGTGAAAAGCCCGGCAATCTGCTGGGTGCTCAGGAAATACAGGGCAACGGGCACGACGACCGCTGCCGTCAGTGCCGCAAGCGAGGAGAAGCGGAACAGGAAGGCCACCGCCAGCCAGACGACGGCGAAGATAAGCGCCACTTGCCAGGCAAGGCCGATTAGCACGCCGAGGTAAGTGGCGACGCCCTTGCCCCCCTTGAAGCCGAGCCAGACCGGAAAAAGATGACCTGAAAACGCGCCGAATCCGGCCCAAAGTCCGAGCTCGGGCGCAAAGCGGCCTGCGATCAACACCGCCGCGGTGCCCTTCAGCGCATCGAGCAGCAGCGTGGCCGCGGCCAAGCCCTTGTTGCCGGTGCGCAGCACATTGGTGGCGCCGATGTTGCCGGAGCCGATGTTGCGCACGTCGCCGAGGCCGGCGGCACGGGTTATCAGCAGGCCAAACGGGATCGAGCCGAGAAGATAGCCGAACACCAATGCCAAGACGGGACTGTAAACCATTGTTCCCCCGAACTTTCCTTGGCTGAGCGAAGTTGAAGACCTGACACCCGCTTCGTCTTAGGCCGAAAACACTGTGCGGCCCGCCACCATCGTTTGCAAGACCTTGCCTTGCAGTCGCGCGCCTTCGAAACAGGTGTTTTTCGAGCGTGAGCGGATGCCGCTCTCGCTAACGACCCATGGCTCGTCCAGATCGACGAGCGCAAGGTCGGCCAATGCCCCCGGTTTCAGCGTGCCGCCGGGCAGGCTGAACAATCTTGCCGGCGCGGTCGACAGTGTCTCGATCAGCCGCAGCAGCATCACGTCGCCATTGTGATAGAGCCGCAGCGCTGCGCCCAGCAGCGTTTCCAGCCCGATGGCGCCGGCCGCAGCATCGGCAAAGGGCAGGCGCTTGGTGTCGACGTCCTGCGGGTCGTGCGAGGAGACGATGAGGTCGATGGTGCCGTCCTTGATCGCTTCGATCATCGCCAGCCGGTCTTCCTCGGCGCGCAGCGGCGGCGTCAGCCGGAAGAAGGTGCGGTACTCGCCGACATCGTTCTCGTTGAGCGACAGATTGTGGATCGACACGCCGGATGTGACATTGGCGCCTTCGGCCTTGGCTCGCGTCACAGCAGCCGCCGCCATCGCCGTCGAGATCTTGGCCGCGTGATAGGCGCCGCCGGTCAGCCGCGCCAGCGCCAGATCGCGCTCCAGCGGGATGGATTCGGCCTCGCGCGGAATACCGGCAAGGCCGAGCCAACTTGCATATAGGCCTTCATTCATCACGCCTGACGAGGCGAGATCGGCATCCTGGGTTTCGTGGGCGATCACGCCACCGAAATCGCGCGCATAGGTCAGCGCCCGGCGCATCACCAGCGCGCTGGATATGATGTGGCGACCGTCAGTGAAGGCGACCGCGCCGGCTTCGAGGAGCAGGCCGAACTCGGTCATCTCACGGCCTTCGAGACCCTTGGTGATCGCCGCTGCCGGAAAGATGTTGACGATGGCTGTATCCTTGGCGGTGCGCAGCACAAACTCGACCAATGCGACATTGTCGATCACCGGGTCGGTATCGGGCATCATCACAATCGAGGTGACGCCGCCGGCCGCTGCCGCCACGCTGGCCGAGGCGATGGTCTCCCGGTGTTCGCCGCCCGGTTCGCCGATGAAGACACGCGCATCGATCAGGCCGGGGATGATCGCCTTGCCGGCGCACTCGATGATCGTGGCGGCTTCGGGCGCGCCCTGGTTCAAGGCCGCCTTGCCAGCGGCAACAATTTTGCGCCCTTCGACGATGACGGTGCCGATCTCATCGATGCCGCGCGATGGGTCGACGATGCGGGCGCGGCTGAAGACCGTTATGCTCATCGGCCCCGACCCTCGTGGTTTCGACGCGGGTCGAGCAGCGCTTCCATCACCGCCATGCGTACGGCGACGCCCATCTCAACCTGTTCCTGGATGACGCTTTGCGGGCCGTCGGCGATCTCCGAGGCGATCTCGACGCCGCGGTTCATCGGGCCGGGATGCATAACCAGCGCACCGTCCTTGGCCGCCTTCAGCTTCTCGGCGTCGAGGCCGAAATAGCGGAAATATTCGCGCACCGACGGTACGAAAGCGCCTTCCATGCGTTCGCGCTGCAGGCGCAGCATCATTACCACGTCGGCGTCCTTCAGACCCTCGGCCATGGAACGGGTGACGATGACGCCCATCTTCTCGATGCCGGCGGGCAAAAGCGTCGAAGGGGCGACGACCCTGACCTGGGCACCAAGCGCGTTGAGCAGGATGATATTGGAGCGGGCCACGCGCGAATGCAGGATGTCGCCGCAGATCGCCACGATCAGCTTCGACAGCGGACCCTTGGCGCGGCGGATGGTCAGTGCGTCGAGCAGCGCCTGGGTAGGGTGCTCATGGGCGCCGTCGCCGGCATTGACCACCGAGCAGCCGACTTTTTGGGCAAGAAGTGCTGCCGCGCCGGCCGATTGATGGCGGATGATCAATATGTCGGGACGCATGGCATTCAGCGTCATCGCAGTATCGATCAGCGTCTCGCCCTTTTTCACCGAAGAGCTCGCTACGGACATGTTCATGACGTCGGCGCCGAGCCGTTTGCCGGCCAGCTCGAACGACGATTGCGTACGGGTCGAGGCTTCGTAGAACAGATTGATCTGGGTGCGGCCGCGCAGCGTCGATGTCTTCTTGTCCGATTGCCGCGAGATGGCAACGGCCCGGTCCGCCCGGTCGAGCAGAAGCTCTATGTCGGCGGGGGAAAGATCGCGGATGCCCAGAAGATGGCGGTGGGGATAAAGTGGCAGGGACGATGCGTCGGTCATCTCAAGTCGCTGCTATAGGGGGGAGGCTCCGCGGCTGCAAGCATCGGCTTGGGATTGGATCGGTTCTCCCCGGGATTTTCGTCGCGCGCCGCTGGCCATAGGCTATAAACCGCCTTGGCTTTGGATTCGCAGCCTTCAGGTGATAAGGACGAAGCGTGACTGACGACGTGACCAACCAGCCGCCGCCGCTGGCCGGCGGCAACGCCTGGCGGGGCGATCCGTTGCTGATCCAGCTTGCCGAGCGCTTTTCCGATCCGGTGCGTAAGGACCTCGACGGGCTTGGCCGTTTCGTTCTGACCCATGAAGCGCAGGAACTGGCTCGTCTTGCCAATGTCGAGACGCCGAAGCTCAGGACCCATGATCGCCAGGGCCGGCGCATCGACCAGGTCGAGTTCCATCCCGCCTATCACGCGCTCATGCGCCGCTCTGTTGCCAACGGGCTGCATTCGTCGGTTTGGGAGAATGGCGACGCCGAGATCGGCCGTCGCCACCAGGTGCGCGCCGCGCGCTTTTATCTCACGGCTGAGCTCGAGACCGGGCATCTCTGCCCGATCACCATGACCAGCGCTTCGCTGGCAGCGCTGATGGCCAGCCCGAAGCTGTTTCGCGAATGGGCGCCGCGGGTGACGACGCGCAAGTACGATCAAAGCCAAAAGCCGCCGGTCGAAAAAGCAGGGCTGACACTCGGCATGGGCATGACCGAGAAGCAAGGCGGCACCGATGTCCGCTCCAACGTCACCAAGGCGGAGCGCGCCGGCAGCGGGTTTTATCGCCTGACCGGCCACAAATGGTTCATGTCGGCGCCGATGTCGGATGCCTTCCTGGTGCTCGGACAGGTGCCGGAGGGACTGTCGTGCTTTCTCGTGCCCCGCTTGCTCGGCGACGGATCCGGTAACGGCTTCCGTTTTCAACGGCTGAAGGACAAGCTCGGCAACCGCTCCAATGCCTCGTCGGAGGTGGAATTCGTCAGTGCCATCGGCGAGATGGTCGGCGAGCCCGGCGCCGGCGTGAAGACGATCATGGATATGGTGACCCTGACGCGGCTCGACTGCGCTGTCGCCTCGTCGGCGATCATGCGGGCCGGACTGGCCGAGGCTGTCCACCACACGCGCCACCGCAAGGTGTTTGGAACCAATCTGATCGAGCAGCCGCTGATGCAGCGTGTGTTGGCCGATATGGCGCTCGACGTTGCCGCCGCTACCGCGCTGTCGTTCCGGCTGGCGCGCTCCTTCGACGAGGCGGCCGGCGACCGCGGCGAGGCGGCCTTCGCCCGCGCCATGACGCCTGTCGTCAAATACTGGGTCTGCAAGATTGCGCCGCCGCTGCTCTATGAAGCGATGGAGTGCCTCGGCGGCAATGGCTATGTCGAGGAGGGGCCGCTCGCCCGCTACTATCGCGAAGCTCCGGTCAACGCGATCTGGGAAGGTTCAGGCAACGTCATGGCGCTCGACGTGTTGCGCGTGCTCGGCCGCGCGCCGGGCCTGTTCGACGACGTGCTGGCCGGCATCGACCGCGATCTAGGCGCCGGCGGACGCGGCACCGTCGGCGTGCTCAAGGCGGCAATGCAGGTCGCAGCAACCGACGAGGGCTCGGCGCGGCTGTTGACCGAGCAATTGGCATTGTCGGCGGCGGCGGCAGAGCTTCGCAGGCTGGGGGCAGGGCGGATCGCCGACGCCTTCGTGGAAACGCGCCTCGCCGGCCAGTGGCGCAATACCTATGGCATGATCGATTCGCGCCATGATGCCCGCATGATCATCGATACGCTCTACCCGCCGATCAACTAGGTGCCGTCGCCAAACTCGCTGCCGCTCTCGCGCCCCTGTGGATGGCCGTTAACCTTAACGAATGGTTTCCGTTGCGGCGGCCGGTGGCAAAGCCCAATGTTATGGTTAAGGCAAGGACTGTTCAGCTTGAGCGGCTTTGCCCTGCGAAGCGGGAGCGTCATGCGGCATATTCTGAGCTCTTTTCTGGCATTGCATTGGGCGGCCGTTTTCGCCCTGCTGGCGTTCATCTGCATCGACGGGAATCGAGGCGTGGCGACGGCCCTTGGCGTACTGGGCGTTCCCGTCCAGAACACTCGATTTGCCGATCTCGAAAACGCCGTCGTCGTGGCACCGCTCGCCGTGGCACTGCTTGTCGTCGCGGTGTTGTTCTGCTGGGCCTTTGTTGAAGCACTGACCAGCCACGCGACCAACCCGGATCCTGCCGACAGCGTCGTGCGGATCGCCTTCATCTCCGCCTTGGGCGTGCTGTCGCTGATAGTCATCGGCGGCGCCGCGCAAGGCATCAATGGGCTGTTCATGGTTGTTGCGGTGCAATTGGCGGCACCTCTGGCGTCCTATGTCGCGATGCTCGCCGAGCGGCGGTCGGCCGTTGCCGCGGCAGTTCCAGGGACCGGCGACATCCGAGCGGCCGCGCATGTCATGGCCAAGGCAGCGGCGCATAATTCCTCGCTTGCCCGCATTTCCGGCCGGCTGGATTCGAGGGACGACCGCTGATGCGCACCTTGTTCGCGCTTTGGGCGGCTCCGCTCCTCTTGTTTTGGGGCTGGTTCTTTCTGTCGCTCAACGACATCAATTTCGGCTACGTCATGCTGAGCCGTCAATTGCACGATCTCGTCTTCCAGCTCTATGGACAGATGCTCGGCGTCGATCCGGCACTCATTCCGGGCATGGTGGCGAAAGCTTGCGTGTTCGATGGGCTGCTGCTGACGGGGTTCTGGGCATTTCGCCGCCGCAAGGCAATTGGTGGCTGGATCACGGCGATGCGCAACCGCTATTTCGACCAGGCATCGACGCCGAGCACCTGAAGCATATGCATGAGGCTTTGAAAAATATACCCGCTCGAATCCTCGACGTAGCGATTGGGGCGCTAACCCAAGCTAATCAACATGCGGTTTATTACGATCCTGGCATGGATCACTGGACCGATATGTCTGTTCTAAACGCCGCCATGGCCGGCGAATTGTTCATCAAAGCGATCGTAGCAAAGGAGCATCCGCTCCTAATATTTCGCGACCTATTTCAACTCGACGACCCGGTCAATCAAGATTTAAAAATCGAACATATCATCGAGAAGGGAAAGACCTACAATTTTGAACATCTTGCAAAACTGCTCTGGGTAGCTACCGGCGAACGCCTTCCCGACTTGGATAGCTTTGAAAAGTTGCGCAAAGCGCGCAATGCTATCCAGCATTTTTGCTCGCCTGGCGAGAACGTGGACCTTCGTAGGCTCGCGCTAAGTTCTTGTACAAGAATATAAATCCACTCATAAACAAACATTTTGGTCTGTGCGCTGTCGAACATCACGAAGATCACAGTGTTGGCTACGACTATGTCGTTGACTGCGTCATCGGCCACGAACTGCTTTTCTCAATTCCCGATAAATTCGAGGTTACTGAGATCGATCTAGCTGAAGCAATTGACGGCACGAGCCAGGAGTACCGCAAAGTGCTCAAGGCACATTTCGCGGCCAGTGGGCTGAACCTGGAGGAGATAGCTCGACGCTCATGAGCAAAAGGGCACCACTTGATGCTCAAGGCTTTCGCACGATTGTTGCGCAGGAAGAGGACATCAACGCCGAACGAATTCACTATTGCTACCAAATTGGTTCCACGTTCGTGCATCTCTCTCTGATGGAGGATGCCATCATCAATGCGATGTCGATTTGTGGCCGGATTAAGGTGTCGAAGCTCCTCGGAGCCGATAGCGCCGCGTGGGAACTGATCCAGAAGCGAGACCAGCTTCAAAGCTCGACCCTAGGAAATCTTATCACGACCTTGTCGAAGCATGGGGTGGCACATGCAGGTATCGCATACCTCAATGGGTGAAATCGAAACGCGACTTCTTCGTTCACCGCCTCTTCAATGAGGGCGCGTGGCCGGGAGAGCTAGGCTTTCGGGCCCTTCAACGGCAGTGTCGAATGCTCCTTTTTCTAGACTAGAGGCCATTTTCGCACGCGCAAGCCAAAAAATCTGGAAGATTTTTAGCCGTGCGAATCTGATGGAGTATGTCGATCTCGGCCCTGATGGAGCTCTCTTGATACCAACAGATTTGGCCAAGAAGCTTCAAAGCTAGCTTTCTCAGCAAAGAATCCCGGTCGGACGGGGCACGCAGCAACGTGCGACAATACAAACATCGCAATCCGTGTTTCGCGATATGGAATTCTCCAGCATGCCAAGGCGCGCCAAGCGATAGGGGTCACGCATCTCCGCCACTTAGCATTTTCCGTAATTCATGATGTGAATATCATCGTGAAATTCATGAAAATATGTTTGACTTTTGCCGAGCGTCTTGGCTATCTGATATTCATCGGATGTATGCGGAGGAAGATTTGGCAGGAAAAAATGAGAAACGTGAAAATTTTGTAAGACTGGCGGAAGGGCGTACCCAGCTTGCGCTGGACGCTATCAGGAAAATCGGCAATCTTTCGAACAGTCGAGCGTACGAATACACGGATGCTGATGTTAAAACGATCGTCAAAGCCTTGCGTGACGCGACGACGGAAATAGAGCGAAAATTCAGTTCCACCACAGGTGAGACTTTCAACAAGTTCAAGCTCAAGGGGCAACCGCAGTGAAAGCCGAACCGCTTAACATCAACGACAAACGGTTCCTTATTAATCGCCTGATTGAACAGGCGCCTGTCAGCACCCTAATTCGAGAGTTCTTCAAGAACGCAGATGAAAGCGCGGCGCTGGCACCGGTCGGAAATCGGCGCATCGAGATTTATCCTGTCGAGATCGATAGAGTGCGCAAATTAGCCTTCTGGAATACCGGTCCTGGCATGGACGGTGCGGAGCTTAAGAGGGCGACCGACCTATCCTCATCGATCGGCAAGGACATGGCTCTTGATGCCAATTTTGGGATCGGAGCCAAAGTGTCCGGACTGACGATGTCTAAGGCCGGGATCAGATATCGTTCATGCAAGAACGGCTCAGTGTCCGAAATAACCATCGGCTACGACAAGGAAGAAGGCACATATGTCCGCTTCCCTGCGATGCTGCCGGACGGCAGTTACGATACCGTCTATGACGTCACTGCGGCGGCTGTCGCCGAAGGCAGACAAACGCAATACGACTGGACCGAAGTGATTCTTTTCGGTGAAAGCGAGGATCATGACACCGTCGCGGAACCTTTGGGCAGAGGAAAATCTGTCGATCGCAGCTATGTACCAAGTACCATCTTTCGTCGCTTCGCCGCCTTCTCCGAGGGAGTTGAAGTTCGCATCGACGTCGCGATGACCAAAGGAGGCGGCAAAGATGAAACTGGCAAATACCGGCAACTCAGACCACTCGCGGACGTTCTCGATAAGCTGCCCAATAGCCAGCGCGTCCACGACGCTGACACCGGCCTGACTATCCATTACATTCACGACCCGAAGCACCCGATGTCGAGTCATTCGCTCAGTGCTCGAGCCAATCCGGCAACCTCGTCCACCACCTTCTGCGCGGTGGTGCATAAGAGCGAACGCTATGACATCAAAACCAGCAAAGCTTGGTCAGCAGCAGCACCGAAATTCGGTATCCCGTTTGGCTCGAAGGTGCTTACGGTTGAAATCGAAATCCCTGACACGATGGCGCTTTCCAACCAATATCGCGATGGGCTCATGTGGCCCAAAGACCGTGCACCACTGACCGCAGAAGACTTTGTCGACTATGTCCGGGAGTTGATGCCGGATTGGGTGAAAGATGTCATTCGATCCGAGTCACCGGAATCCGATGACAATCTGGATGACATCCAAACCGACCTCCAAAAACTTTTAGATGAGTTTCGCGTGCCTACGGTGGCGTTCAAACCTTCTAGAAACTTTAGCGCGTTGAACATGGAAAGCCACTTTGAGGGTAGCGACGCAAGCGAGCGCGTAGATATCGACCAAGATCTTCCTGGGAACACTGAATTCATCGGCCCCGATGAGCCGACTGGCCGCAGTGGTGCACGTGCTACGCAGGAAAAAGTTCGCAAAGCACCAGCCGGTTCTAAGCCCTCCAAAGCGATGCAGGCGCTGGAGCGCGTGCCCACCATCACGATCCTGTTAGACCCCGATGAGATTTCGGACAAGGGCGTAAAAGGCCGTGCTGGACGATACTACAGCGAATCTCAAACGCTCTTTGTCAATGGCCTGTACCCAATCATAGAACGTATGGCCGCCGATTTGGAACGGGAACTCGTAGGCACGGGGGAGCCCGAGGTTGTGCGATCGGAATGCCTCCGTGCAGCACGCCGATCAGCGGCGTTTCGCGTCGGGAAAGTGACTTGCTACGCCATCAGCAAGCGTCTTTCTGACGACTGGTCGGCCGACGATCTTGAAGGGGCAACATCTCCCGAATCTCTTTCAATGGCGGCGGACGATTACAAGCAAGGTCTACAAACAGCCAAAAAATTGGCGCGCGAAATGATTAAAGCTTCCAAGCTCGAAAGGGTTGATGCAGCGTGACGGGCCACTGATGTGCACGGAGGAGCCTTTTCCCGATTGCGCCAATCGCACCGCGGCAGGTAAGCGATGATGACGGCTTCAGAAGATCAATACAGAGGGCATTTCAAGATTGGCAGGTGCAATCTTCCAGACAAGTTGACAACTTGTCGGCCCTCAGTCGCGTCGAAGTCCTTTCGGAAAAATTCGTTCATATTCGCGACGAACAGATACGGGCCATCCTTGGCGTGTCGAAGGGTGGTGAAAAACTAGCGATCTGCGAAGCAATTGGTCTTGGCGTTAAGGGTTTGCAAGCAGGCTCTGAAGCCGGTCGAGAACACCCTGTAGGATGAAGGCCGCAGCTGCCGAATCGATCTTGCCGGCGCGTTTCTTGCGGGAAAAATCCATCTCGATCAACGTCCGCTCGGCCGCCACCGTCGACAGCCTCTCGTCCCAGAAGACGAAGGGCAGATCGGTCAATCCAGCCATATTGCGCACGAAAGCGCGGGATTTTTGGGCGCGCGCGCCTTCCGAGCCGTCCATATTGATGGGGAGGCCGATCACCACGGCGCCGGCATTTTCCTTCTGTAGCAGAGCGAGCAGCACTGCGGCATCGAGCGAGAATTTCCTGCGCATGATGACAGCGCGCGGGTGGGCGAAGGACAAGCCGCGATCGGAAACCGCCACGCCGATCGTCTTATCGCCGAGGTCGAGACCGGCCAGGGTCTTGCCGCCGCCGAGCCGGGCCGGCAACTCCTCGATGGTGATGATGCCCAATGGCTTTTCCTTTGACCGCGACGCCGCACGTCCTATACGCGCAAAGCGTGCGCGGCACTTTAATTTCGCCGTCGGCGTTCTATCCTCTACCGAAGCAAAAATCGAGGAAAGCATTGATGAAACTGACCTGGTACGGACATTCGGCATTCCGAATCGAAATCGAAGGCGCGAAAATCCTCATCGACCCCTATCTGGTCGGTAATCCGTCGTGGACGGGTGGGTGGGAAGGGCCGGCCGAAGGGGTCACGCACGTGTTGCTCACCCATGGCCACAGCGACCACATCAGCGGCGCCATCGAAGTGCTCAAGAAGAGCGGCGCGATGCTGGTCGCCAATTTCGAGATTTGCATGTACCTGGTCGGCAAGGGCGTCGGTAACAAGCAGATCAATCCCGGCAATATCGGCGGTACGGTCGATTGCAGCGGCTTCACCACCACCTTCGTTCAGGCTCTGCATTCATCGTCGTTTCCGGGCGAGGGCGGCCAGAATACCTATCTCGGCAATCCGGGCGGGCTTGTCCTGCACTTCCCCGAGGACAAGACGCTTTATCACATGGGCGACACCGACATCTTTTCCGACATGGCCCTGATCAACGAGTTGCATGAACCGAAGATCGGCATCGTGCCGATCGGCGATCGCTTCACCATGGGCGGCGCGGTGGCAGCCCTTGCCTGCCAGCGTTTCTTCAAGTTCGAGACGGTCGTTCCCGCTCACTTCGGCACATTTCCGATGATAGATCAGACCGCCGACAAATTCGTGGCCGGGCTGGACGGATCGGGTGTGAAAGTGGCGTTGCCGAAGATCGGCGAGACGATTACGCTGTAGCGACAGCGAACCGGAATGACGACATGGATCTGAGAAACTCTCTTTGCATTTCCATGCTGGTTGCCGCGTCGCCGGCGCTGGCCGCCGAGGATTTCATCAACGGGGTCTATCTGCAATCGGAGGATCTCTGCGCGCAGGCCAAAAAGGATACGCTGCAGACGGTGATCGAGGGCGGCAATATCGTGCTGTCGGCAAATGGGCTGGAAAGCATCGAATATAATTGTGAATTCCTGCAGATCACCAAAGCGACACGCTCACCAAGCTGGGCGGTGACCGCTATATGCCAGGAGCCGGGCTACGTCTTTCCCGATGTTCTCTCACTGACACAGATGAGCCCGAAGCAGATCGACCTGGTATCGGTACGGCCTGCCGCCGACGAAGGCGAGCAGAGCGGTAACGGCGGCAGTTATTTCCTCTGCGACGGCGTCACGATGCCATAGGGCAGTTGTCGGCACGATGCATGTTGCGCGGCACGCGCTGCGCCGCTATAGCGCTGGTTTTCCCCGAGGCACAAACATGTCCGTTGATATAAAAACCGTGAAGCGCGTCGCGCACCTTGCCCGTATTGCGGTGAGCGAGGAGGATGCAGAGCGTATGACCGGCGAATTGAACGCCATTTTGGGCTTTGTCGAGCAGTTGAATGAGGTCGATGTTTCCAGCGTCGAGCCGATGACCTCGGTCACGCCGATGGCAATGAAAAAGCGCCAGGACGTCGTCACCGACGGCGGCAAGGCAGCTGACATCGTCGCCAACGCGCCAGCGACCGACGAGAATTTCTTCCTTGTGCCGAAGGTCGTGGAGTAGCAGGCCGATGGCAATCGACATCGCCGCTGAGACGCCGCTGCAGGACGATGTGCGTGGGCTGGTCGAAGAGCTGAACGCCACATTGCTGGAGCTGACGCCGCCGGAGCATTGCTATCATTTGACCGTCGAGCAGATGGCGGATCGCGACACGACCGTTTTCATCGCCCGCGATGACGGCCTTGCCATCGCTTGCGGCGCACTGAAGCGCCACGATGCTGTGGTCGGCGAGGTCAAGCGAATGTATACGCGACCTTCGCATCGCGGCCGCAAGATCGGCGCGAAGATTGTCGAGCGTATCGAGGCGCTGGCGCGCCAAGAAGGGCTTAAGCGTCTGGTGCTGGAGACGGGGGACCGTCATCCCGCCGCCTGGACCGTCTACGAACGCGCCGGTTTTTCCCGCTGCGGCCCGGTACTGGATTATCCCGATTCCGAGTGGTCGGTATTTTACGAAAAGAGCCTTGCCTGATGACCGACCTGACCCAACTGACGATTTCGCAGGCCCGCGCCAAATTGCGTTCCAGGGAGATCACCGCCACCGAAGTCACCGAGGCCTATCTATCGGCGATCGAGCGAGCCAATCCGGCGCTCAATGCCTATGTCGTGGTCACCGACGACAAGGCGCGCGACATGGCCAAGGCCTCCGACGCGAAATTGGCCAAGGGCGAGGGCGGGTCGCTCGAGGGTATCCCGCTCGGCATCAAGGATTTGTTCGGCACCGAAGGCGTCCACACCCAGGCCTGCAGCCATGTGCTAGACGGCTTCATGCCGCGCTACGAATCGACGGTCACGGCCAATCTGTGGGCGGATGGCGCCGTCATGCTCGGCAAGCTCAACATGGACGAGTTCGCCATGGGCTCGTCCAACGAGACCTCGTATTATGGGCCCGTGATCAACCCGTGGCGGCGTTCGCGCCTCGACACGGTGGTGATGCCGACGACACATCAGGGCGAGGGTGGCTTCGTTTCGGCGTGCGGCACCAGGACCGCGCGCACGTTGGACAATGCCCAACTGGTGCCGGGCGGTTCGTCCGGTGGATCGGCATCAGCCGTCTCGGCCTTCCTGTGCGCAGGCGCCACCGCCACCGACACCGGCGGCTCGATCCGCCAGCCCGCCGCCTTCACTGGCACAGTCGGCATCAAGCCGACCTATGGCCGCTGCTCGCGCTGGGGGATCGTAGCGTTCGCCTCGTCGCTCGACCAGGCCGGGCCGATCGCGCGCGACGTCCGCGATGCCGCGATCCTGTTGAAGTCGATGGCTTCGGTCGACCCGAAGGACACGACGTCCGTCGACCTGCCGGTGCCGGACTACGAGGCGGCGATCGGCCGCCCGATCAAGGGCATGAAGGTCGGCATCCCCAAGGAATATAGAGTCGACGGCATGCCCGCGGAGATCGAGGCGCTGTGGCAGAAAGGCATTGCCTGGCTGCGGGATGCCGGCGCCGAGATCGTCGATATCTCGCTGCCGCACACCAAATACGCGCTGCCGGCCTATTACATCGTGGCGCCTGCCGAAGCCTCGTCCAACCTCGCCCGTTACGACGGGGTCCGCTATGGGTTGCGCGTGCCCGGCAAGGACATTGTCGACATGTATGAAAAGACCCGCGCCGCCGGCTTCGGGCGCGAGGTCAAGCGCCGCATCATGATCGGCACCTATGTGCTTTCCGCCGGCTACTACGATGCCTACTATCTACAGGCGCAGAAGGTTCGAACCCTGATCAAGCGCGACTTCGAAAATGTGTTCGCCGCAGGCGTCGACGTCATCCTGACGCCGGCAACGCCTTCCGCCGCCTTCGGCATCGCCGACGAGGACATGGCCGCCGACCCGGTCAAGATGTATCTCAACGACATTTTTACGGTGACAGTGAACATGGCCGGCCTGCCCGGCATAGCGGTTCCGGCTGGGCTCGACGCCAAGGGGCTGCCGCTCGGCCTGCAGCTGATCGGCCGGCCCTTCGACGAGGAAACGCTGTTCCAGACCGCCCATGTCATCGAACAGGCGGCCGGCACATTTCAGCCGGATAAATGGTGGTAGGATCGTTTCTCATCTGAGGGGGTGAGGGATGTTCTTCTATGTCTCCAAGATTCTCTGGTTCTTCGTTCAGCCGTTGAATCTCGCGATCTTCCTGCTGCTGGCGGGGCTGGTCGCGGCGATGTTCGGCCGGCGGCGATTGGCGGCCGTTGGCAGCACTCTTGCCTTCCTCATCCTTGTTGTTGCGACATGGAGCCCGCTCGGCCCCATGATGCTAAATCCGCTGGAGGAGCGCTTCCCCAGGCCGCCGCTGCCGGAAAAGGTCGACGGTATCATAGTGCTTGGCGGCAGTCTGGATGGTGCCGTCAATCTGGTGCGTGGCAGCTATGAAATGAACTCCAGTGGCGACCGGATGGTCGAGGCGGCCGTGCTGGCGCGGCGGTTTCCGACAGCGAAAGTCGTTATCTCCGGTGGCAGCATCGAAATCTTCCGCGGAGGCGAAGGCGATGCAGATACCGCACCGCGTCTTTTTGCCGCTCTCGGCGTGGCGGCCGATCGGCTGATCCTCGAGAGCAAATCCCGCAACACCTACGAGAACGCTGTCTTTACCAGGGAACTGGTGATGCCGAAACCAGGCGAGACCTGGTTGCTGGTGACCTCGGCCTTCCACATGCCACGCGCCAAGGCGCTGTTCGACAAAGCCGGCTTTTCGACCATTCCGTGGCCAGTCGACTATCGCACCTCCGGTAGGGAAGGCATCGCCACGTTCCCCTATCCCGGCGACTGGCTGGAGGTCACCACTGTTGCGATCCGCGAATGGATAGGGCTCACCGCCTACTGGCTGTCGGGCCGCATCGATCGGCCTTTTCCCGGGCCGGGCGGCTGACCGAGCACCGCCTGCCGCGCCGCCGAGAAAAACTGGCGGCGCACCAGCACCGCCAGCAGCAGCAGCGTCGAAAGCACGAAAACGGCGGGATCGACGAACCAGCCAAGATAGCCAATCGAGAAGAACACGCCGCGCAGGCCCGAATTGAAATGCTTCCCGGCCAGCATGTTCATGCGCGCCGCACGCCAGACTGCCGTTTCGGTGACCGGATTGCGCGACGCCTCGCCATGCGGAATCGGCACGGCGCCGATCAGGATCGAGCAATAGTTGAACAGCCGGTAAGCCCAGCCGAACTTGAAGAAGGAAAAGGCCAGGATCAGCACCAGGCCGAACACCTTCGTCTGGAACGCCGCGCGTGAGGACGTGGCGCCAAGCGGCAGGTCACTCAGCACGGTCAGAACCTGGTCGGAGGCGCCGAGCAAAGCAAAACAGCCGCCGATCGCAATCAGCGAACTGGAGGCAAAGAAGGCGGTTCCCTGCTGCAGGCCGCTCATGATGGCGGTGTCGACGATGCGGATCTCGCGCTCGGCCATGGTCCGCATCCAGGCCTCGCGCTGCGCGTTCATCGCCCTCGTCAGCGAGACGCGGCTGACCAGCATTCCGTCCGCGGCGAGCGTATGCAGCACCCACGCGGCAAGGAAGAACCCCAGCGCCGCAAGGTCGGCCATCGATAGATGAAAGGAATCGCTCATGCGTTGCTTTTACCACAGGCGGAGGGGACGCTTCGATGGCCGAAGCTGGAATGTCGCTGCCGGAGCAAACAAGGTCGGCAGGTGCAGCGCCGCAATCTTCAAAACAGCGGACAACACCATGGGAATTCCTATATGTAGACCTCAACAAGGTCCCAGGAGAAAACGCCCACGTGTTCCTTTCGGTTTTCGACCTGTTCAAGATCGGCATCGGCCCATCGAGTTCGCACACGATGGGGCCGATGACGGCTGCACGGCGGTTTCTCGACGAGATTGCGGGAGACGACTGGCCGCGCCCGGCCGGCGCCAAGGTCGACCGGATCGCGGCCAGCCTGCATGGCTCGCTCGCCTATACCGGCATCGGCCATGGCTCCGATCGTGCCGTGGTGCTCGGCCTCGCCGGCCAGACGCCGCAGACGGTGGATCCCGACCAGGCGGACGGCATCGTCGCTCGCATCGCCGCCGAGAAGCGGATCTCGCCGCCCGGCCATCCGTCCTATCGTTTCGACCCGGCAATGGATCTGGTGCTGGATCGCAAGACGCCGCTGCCGGGTCACGCCAATGGCATGGCCTTCTCTGCCTATGACGCCGGCGACCGGTTGCTGCTGAGGCGCGTCTATTATTCGATCGGCGGCGGCTTCGTAGTGTCCGAGGAGGAACTGCAGCGGATGAAAGCAAGGGGCTCGGCGACAACCGAAGGCAAGAAGGTTCCGTATCCGTTCAAGAACGCCGTCGAAATGCTGTCCATGGCAGCGAAAAGCGGGCTTTCCATTGCCGAGATGAAGCGCGTCAACGAGGAGACGCAGATGTCGCGCGAGGAGCTCGACGCCGGCCTCGACGGCATCTGGAGCGCCATGAAGGGCTGCATCGAGCGCGGCCTGTCGCAAGGCGGCATCATGCCGGGCGGACTCAAGGTGCGCCGCCGTGCCCGGATGCTGCACGACAAGCTGCAGGAGCAATGGCAGCAGAACCGGCCCAACCCGCTGCTCGCCAACGACTGGCTGTCGATCTATGCGATGGCGGTCAATGAGGAGAACGCCGCCGGCGGCCGTGTCGTCACCGCGCCAACCAATGGGGCGGCCGGCACTCTGCCCGCAGTGCTGCGCTACTGGTTGCATTTCCATCCAGAAGCCGACCAGCCCAGCATACGCGATTTCCTGCTGACGGCGGCGGCCGTCGGCGGCATCATCAAAACCAATGCTTCGATCTCGGGGGCGGAAGTCGGCTGCCAGGGCGAGGTCGGTTCGGCTTCGGCAATGGCTGCGGCGGGATTGTGCGCCGTCATGGGCGGCACGCCCGAGCAGGTCGAGAACGCTGCCGAGATCGCGTTGGAACATCATCTCGGCATGACCTGCGATCCGGTCGGCGGGCTGGTGCAGGTGCCGTGTATCGAGCGCAATGCGCTTGGTGCCGTCAAGGCGGTGACCGCCGCTTCGCTGGCCATCAAGGGCGACGGCGTTCATTTCGTGCCGCTCGATGCCGCGATCGAGACGATGCGCCAGACCGGCCTCGACATGAACGAAAAGTACAAGGAAACCAGCCTTGGCGGATTGGCAGTCAATGTCGTGGAGTGCTGAGAGCCAATCTGGTGGCCTGGACCACCACTGTGGAGAAGTCGATCAGGCCGTTGACGCGTTCGCGTGCTGGACTAAACCTTAAACGATGTCTCTCAATCTCATAAAGCTTTGCGTCGGCTGTGACAGCGTCGAGGATCTGGAAGAGTGGATTGCCTTCCGTCTCGACGAGCGGCGCCGCGCCGGCGAACCGGCCGAGCACTACCACACCACCCGCATGGTGCCGACACGCGGCGTCGAGATTACCGACGGCGGCTCGCTCTACTGGGTGATCAAGGGCAATGTCCAATGCCGCCAGCTGATCACCGAAATCCGCCCCTTCACCGATGACGAGGGCATCGGCCGTTGCCATCTGATCCTCGATCCCGACGTCGTGCGCACTGACTGGCAACCGCGCCGTGCATTCCAGGGATGGCGCTACCTGAAGCAGGCGGACGCGCCGGCCGATCTCGGCAAGGGCAAAGCCGGGCTGATCGAGATGCCGCCGAAGCTCAGGCGAGAGCTTGCCGATCTCGGCCTGCTCTGACGCCGAGAACCGCAACGCCAAGACCGCCAGCCGAAGTGCTTGTCCGCAATTGCATCATCGGTCCTCCAGGTCGCCTCATCTGGGCTTGCAAGCCGGGGAACAACGCCACATCTTGAATGTCATGAGCGACAAGAAGCAGCCCGTGCCTGCAAGGGCCAATCCTGCACCGGTCGAGTCTCAATCGAGCACCGGCGAGATCGACGCGTTTCTCCGTCAGGCAAGGACGCTCGCTGCATCCGCCACCGGGTCAGGCAGGCTGATCCTGTCCCTCGACGCGACGATGAGCCGCCAGCCGACCTGGGATCTCGCCTGTGCGCTGCAGGCCGAGATGTTCGACGCCGTCGGCAAGGCCGGGGCGCTCAAGGTTCAACTTGTCTATTTTCGCGGCCTTGGCGAGTGCCGCTCCTCCGCATTCGTCACCGATACCGAAGCTCTGAAGCAGCTGATGACGCGCATCGACTGCCGCAGCGGCCATACCCAGATCGGCAAGGTGCTCGCCCATGCCCTGAAACAGACGGCGGCGGCCAAGGTCAACGCGCTGGTCTATATCGGCGACGCGATGGAAGAAAACATAGATGATCTGGCCGAAAAGGCCGGCAGCCTCGGTCTGCACGGCGTTCCTGTCTTCGTCTTTCAGGAGGGCGATGATGCCGCCGCGGAAAAGGCGTTCAAGGAGATTGCGCGGCTGTCGAAAGGGGCCTGGTTCCGCTTCGATCGGCGGGCTGCCGCAACCTTGGCCGGCCTGCTTTCGTCCGTCGCCGTGTTTGCGACCGGCGGGCTGAAAGCACTGGAGGCCCGGGGCAGACCGGAAGACCGGCTGATGATCGAGCATATGCGGGGCGGCGGAAACTGATGAGCGCAATTATCGCTTTTGTAGCGTTGCTTCTAGTGCTTCTCGGCATGCTCACCATCTTCCTGCGCGCCGATGCGGCGAAGCTTGCAGGCGGCATGAGAACGCTTGGACCTGTACTGCTCGGGCTGGTCGGCGTCGCCGTGCTGCTGGTCGGGCGCGAGGGCATCGGCGGCTTGATCCTGTCGGTTGCGCTCGCCTGGTACGGCTCCATGCGCATGAATCGGCCGGCGGCAAAACTGGCACAAGGCAAGCGTTCGACAGTTCGTACCGCGGCGCTTGAAATGGAACTCGATCACGATACCGGCGGCCTCGAAGGCCTCGTGCTGGCCGGGCGCCATGAAGGCAAGATGCTTGGCTCGATGGGGCGTGCCGAATTGCAGCAACTCTATCGCGAACTCTCCGGCGATCCGGAGAGCCGCCAATTGCTAGAGACGTATCTTGACGGCAGATTTCCCATCTGGCGCAAAGACGCTGATGCGAATGACGGCGAAGGGCTGGGTGTTGCGCCAGGTTCTGGCGCCATGACTAAGGAGGAGGCCTACAAGATCCTTGGTCTTGAAGCGGGGGCTGCCGCGGCGGATGTCCGCAAGGCGCACCGCCGCCTGATGCAGCGCCTGCACCCCGATATCGGTGGCACGTCTTTCCTGGCGGCGCGGATCAATGAAGCCAAGGACGTCTTGCTCTCCAATCACAACTAGTCTCCTTCGACGCAGAACTTTCGGGAAAGATATCGTTTCGCGCGCCGCTTACTGCTGGACGGCGTAGCACTCGATCTTCTTCTTTTTCAAAGCGTTGCAGGCCTTCCAGGCAGCGGTCTTCGAACCGAAACCACCGAACCGGGCGCGGTAGTAGGTGACGCCGTCCTTGTCGAAGGCGACGGTGAAACCGGAGGCATCGGCCAGAACGGAGGGTGCCTGCTTCGTCGCCTTGTCGAGGAAAGCCTTCGCTTCGGCCTGTTTTGGCGACGAGGCGACCTGTATTGCCCAGCCGGATGGCACCGAGGCCGTGCTGACCGGATCGACCTCTGCCGCCGGTTCGGCATAGGCTGCGGCGACCCGGGCTGTCGCCACGTCGTCCACGGTCGCCGCGGCCGTCGTCTTGACCCTCTTGGCCTGAACGACCGGAGTGGTTTCTTCAACGACGGGCGCATTTTCCTCGACAAGGGAGGCAACGGCATCGTCGTTCGGCTTACTGTCCGGTGTCGGCGCGTCATGGTTCGGTAGAAATACCTTGGCCAAGGCTGAAATCGGATTGCCACCGCCAGCCTTGGCAATCAGCACGCCGCCGCCGCTCGACGAGGCCTTCGGCATGTAGGCATTGATCAACCCGGCCATCTGGCTGTCGCGGCTGCCGCCGGATCTGCCGCCCATGACCACCGCTACGATCCGCCGATCGCCATCCGAGACCGAGGAGACCAGATTGTAACCGGAGGCGCGGGTGTAACCGGTCTTGATGCCGTCGACGCCCTTGATGCGTCCGAGCAGACGGTTATGGCCGTTGATGCGCTGCCGCCCATAAAGAAAGGAGCGCTGCGAGAAATAGCCGTAATATTGCGGAAAATGCTCTCTCAGGGCGATGCCGAGCATCGCCATGTCGCGCGCGGTTGTGAACTGGCCGGGATCAGGCAAGCCGTTGGCGTTGCGGAAAACGGTTCCCCTCATGCCCAGCGCCCGCGCCTTGGCGGTCATCATGCGGGCGAAATTGGCTTCATTGCCGCCGAGCATCTCGCCAAGCGCCGTTGCGGAATCGTTTGCCGATTTGGTCACCATCGACAGGATCGCGGTCTCGACCGTGACCGAGCTGCCGCGCTTGACGCCTAGCTTCGTCGGCGGCTCGGCAGCGGCATTGGCCGAGAACACGACCGGGGAATTCTTGCTGATCCTGCCCTTCGCCAATGCCTCGAACGTCAGATAAAGCGTCATCATCTTGGTAAGCGAAGCCGGATAGCGCCGGCCATCGGCATCCGACGAATAAAGCACCTTGCCGGTCTTGGCATCGATGACGATGGCCGCCGACTTGGCCGCCATGGATGAAGCCGCGTCCGCGACGACGAAGCTCATCGCCATAGCGAGGATCATGATCGTTTTGAGGGGGGACGCGGATTTGGAAACGAAGCCCGACAACGCCTTACGCACTGATAGTTCCTTTGAATTTCCGTTGCCTTGGAGGCGGCAAAGGGGTCCTGCCTCACCTTCGGCCACGCTAACGCGGGCAGCGTTACCAATCCGTTTATGGTAACCGCCGCGTTCACCATTTTCTGCGGGATTGAGCTTCTCTTTATTCGAATCTTAGCGATTGCCGGCAGCTCACGATGCGCATTGCCGCGGGAATCTTGACTTTTGTGCACTGCACAATATATTTACACGCATTGCACAACGCGGCCCGACAAGGCGCGTCTATCGTCCAAGGCAACCGTTCAAGGGAAAGCGTGAAATGACCCAGACCTATGAAGATTTCAGCAAATACGGCAAGGAATTTGCGGACACCGGATTGAAGAGCTTCGCCTCGCTGTCCAAGGGTGCACAGGCTATCGCCGCCGAGGCGGGCGAGTACACCAAGAAAAGCTTCGAAGCCGGTAGCGCCGCTGTCGAGAAGCTCTTTTCCGCCAAGTCGCTGGACAAGGCGATCGAGATCCAGTCCGACTATGCCAAGCAGTCCTATGAGAGCTTCGTCACCGAGGCCACCAAGCTTGGCGATCTCTATGCCGAACTCGCCAAGGAAGCTTACAAGCCGTTCGAATCGATCGTCGCCAAGGCGAAGTAAATTCGACGAACATTCCGAGCCGGCCCCTGGGCTTGCAAAGACAAACCCGGTCGCGAACGCACGGCCGGGTTTTTTCATGCCAGCTCGAAATCGGGGGCCTACGGTCTTCACGATTTGAAAAATCGGGCAAGTTTGGCCACCTAGCCATATTGTCAGCTAAACAGAAGGGCTTAAAATCGTCCATCGAACACCTACATGTCGAGCATGCATGAGGATTCGAAAGAGGCAGGACTACGTGACTACAGGTTTGACTGCCACGAGCTACGTGGTGCGAATGCAGAACGGCAGCAACGGCAATGAGGCCGGTCGCGGCACGGCCGTCATCACGCGCACAAAAACCAAGACCAAGAAGCCCAGTCTGTATCGGGTCCTCATTCTTAACGACGACTACACACCCATGGAATTCGTGGTCCACGTGCTGGAGCGCTTTTTCCAGAAGGACCGCGAAGCCGCCACACGCATAATGCTTCATGTTCACAATCATGGGGTGGGCGAGTGCGGGGTCTATACATTCGAGGTGGCCGAGACCAAAGTGTCTCAGGTCATGGATTTCGCCCGACAGAATCAGCATCCGCTGCAATGCGTGATGGAGAAGAAGTGAGGTAACATGCCGGCTTTCTCCCAAGGCCTGGAAAAGGCGCTTCACCAAGCGCTGACGCTCGCCAATGAGCGGCACCATGAATATGCAACCCTTGAACATTTGCTGCTCGCCCTGATCGACGACACCGAGGCGGCGGCCGTCATGCGTGCCTGCAACGTCGATCTCGACGAGTTGAAGCATACGGTTCTCACCTATATCGACACCGAGCTCGACAATCTCGTCACCGGCTACGATGAAGATTCCAAGCCGACTGCCGGTTTCCAGCGCGTCATCCAGCGCGCGGTGATCCATGTGCAGTCGTCAGGCCGCGAGGAAGTGTCCGGCGCCAACGTGCTCGTCGCCATCTTCGCTGAGCGTGAAAGCCACGCCGCTTACTTCCTGCAGGAACAGCAGATGACCCGCTACGACGCGGTCAACTACATCTCGCATGGCATCGCCAAGCGCCCCGGCGCTTCCGAGACGCGTACCCCGCGCGGCGCCGACGACGAGCAGGGCAGCCAGAGCGGAGCCGAGCCGCAGGAGGAAGGCGGCAAGAAGAAGCAGCAGCAGGACGCGCTGACTGCCTATTGCGTCAACCTGAACAACAAGGCCAAGGCCGGCAAGATCGATCCATTGATCGGTCGCGAGAGCGAGATCAACCGGACCATCCAGGTGCTGTGCCGCCGCTCCAAGAACAACCCGCTCTATGTCGGTGATCCCGGCGTCGGCAAGACGGCTATCGCCGAAGGCCTCGCTAAGCGCATTGTCGAGGGTGACGTTCCCGAAGTGCTGCACAATGCCACCATCTTCGCGCTCGACATGGGCACGCTGCTGGCCGGCACCCGCTATCGCGGCGATTTCGAGGAGCGGCTGAAGCAGGTCGTCAAGGAGCTCGAGGATTATCCCGGCGCCGTGCTGTTCATCGATGAAATCCACACCGTGATCGGGGCAGGGGCCACCTCCGGCGGCGCCATGGATGCATCGAACCTGTTAAAACCCGCACTGTCGTCCGGCGCCATCCGCTGCATCGGCTCGACCACCTACAAGGAATTCCGCCAGTTCTTCGAGAAGGACCGCGCGCTGGTGCGGCGCTTCCAGAAGATCGACGTCAACGAGCCGACGGTCGAGGACGCCATCGAGATCATGAAGGGCCTCAAGCCTTATTTCGAGGAGTTCCACAAGGTCCGCTACACGAGCGAGGCGATCAAGGCTTCGGTCGAACTCTCGGCGCGTTACATCAACGACCGCAAGCTGCCGGACAAGGCGATCGACGTGATCGACGAGACCGGCGCCTCGCAAATGCTGGTGCCGGAAGCCAAGCGCAAGAAGACCATCGGCATCAAGGAGATCGAAGCGACGATCGCCACCATGGCGCGCATCCCGCCGAAGACGGTTTCCGCAGACGACGAGAAGGTGCTGCAAGGCCTCGACATCGAGTTGAAGCGCGTCGTTTACGGCCAGGACACCGCGATCACAGCGCTGACCTCGGCCATCAAGCTGGCGCGGGCCGGCCTGCGGGAACCGGAAAAGCCGATCGGCTCGTACCTGTTCTCGGGCCCGACCGGTGTCGGCAAGACGGAAGTGGCCAAGCAGCTCGCCGCCTCGCTCGGCGTGGAGCTGATCCGCTTCGACATGTCGGAATATATGGAACGCCACACCGTTTCGCGGTTGATCGGCGCGCCTCCCGGCTATGTCGGCTTCGACCAGGGCGGCCTTCTGACCGACGGCGTCGACCAGCATCCGCATTGCGTGCTGTTGCTCGACGAAGTCGAGAAGGCGCATCCGGACCTGTTCAACATCCTGTTGCAGGTCATGGACCACGGCAAGCTGACCGACCATAACGGCAAGCAGATCGACTTCCGCAATGTCATCCTGATCATGACTACCAATGCGGGCGCATCCGATGCGCAGCGCGCGGCGATCGGTTTCGGTTCGACCAAGCGCGAAGGCGACGATGTCGAGGCGATCAACCGGCTGTTCACGCCGGAGTTCCGCAACCGTCTCGATGCGATCATTCCGTTCGGCTCGCTGCCGGTGCCGGTCATCCATCAGGTGGTGCAGAAGTTCGTCATGCAGTTGGAAGCGCAGCTTTCCGAGCGTGGCGTGACCTTCGACTTGTCGCAGGATGCAATCGCATGGCTGGCCGACAAGGGCTATGACGAGCGCATGGGCGCCCGGCCGCTTGGCCGCGTCATCCAGGAGCACATCAAGAAGCCGCTGGCCGACGAGGTGCTGTTCGGCAAGCTCAAAAAGGGCGGCACGGTGCGTGTCACCGTCGAGAAGAAGGAAACCGGCGAGACCGGCCTGAAGCTCGAATCGCTCGCCGACGAGGCGCCGGTGAAGCCGAAGAAGGAAGAGCCGGACGACGTGCCGAAGGCCAAGAAGGCGGTGGCGAAGAAGCCCGCTGCAAAAAAGGCGGTGGCGCAGAAGCCGGAGCCCAAAGGTAAGGACGGCGGCAAGCGCAGTCTCGTGCCGCAACTGCCGCGTAAGAACTGACGAACCAGCCAGTAAAAAAGCCCCGGAAACGGGGCTTTTTTTGTGACACCCTCCGGTTAAGCACCCGGCGCCCGCCGGAGCAGTTTGCGCCGGTTCAGCTTGCCAGCGCCATCCTTATCTTGCCGGCGTTCTGGGCCAGGACTTCAGGCTTTTCCATCTGTCCGCTGTGCGGTTTCAGGGGAATCCCCTCGAAGCGCGGAATGACATGGACGTGAAGGTGAAAGACAGTCTGCCCCGAAGCTGGTTCGTTGAACTGCATAACCGTGACGCCATCGGCATCGAAGGCCTTCTTTACGGCCCGCGCAACTTTCTGGACGTGAGCGAAGAGCGGGCCAAGCACCGCCGGATCCGCGTCAAGCAGGTTGCGCGACGGCGCTTTCGGCACCACCAGCGTGTGACCCTGTCCTTGCGGCATCACATCCATGAAGACAATGACCGCTTCATCCTCGTAGACGCGATGCGAAGGGATTTCTCCGCGCAGGATTTTGGCGAAGATGTTGCTGCTGTCGTAGGTTGCTTCGGCCATGGCGCGCGCTCCGGTTCTTGGCTCGCTGTCTCGTGTAGCGAAGCTGTTCCGGGCGGGCAAGATGATCGATCGACATCGGCCGTGCGGGCCCGCGCGGCTGGGCGATTGGGCTCGCTACCCTACTCCGCCATGTCCTTGCGGAACGGGGTGTGCTCTTCCAGATATTCGCTCATTCGCTCGACTTCGCGCCGCTCGCGCTGGAGGTAGTCGGCCACTGCATTGCGCAGACCTGGATGGGCGATATAGTGCGCCGAATGCATCGTCACGGGCCGGTAGCCGCGCGCCAGCTTGTGCTCGCCCTGAGCACCGGCTTCAACCACCTTCAGCTTGCGCGAGATGGCGAAATCGATTGCCTGATGGTAGCAGACTTCGAAATGCAGGAATGGGTGGTCCTCGATGCAGCCCCAGTTGCGGCCGTAGAGCGCGTCTGAGCCGATGAAGTTGATGGCGCCCGCTATGTAGCGTCCGTTGCGTTTGGCCATGACCAGCAGGGTGTCGTCGGCCATGCGCTCGCCGATTAGGGAGAAGAAATCGCGGTTGAGGTAGGGCCGGCCCCACTTCCTGCTGCCGGTATCCATGTAGAACGCGAAAAAGTCGTCCCAGGCCTTTTCGGTCAGATCCTTGCCGGTCAGCCAGTCGATCGAGATGCCGTTGGCGAGCGCCTCGCGCCGCTCTTTCTTAATTGCCTTGCGCTTGCGCGAGGCTAATGTCGCGAGAAAATCGTCATAGCTCGAAAAACCTTCGTTGAAGAAGTGAAACTGCTGGTCGGTGCGATGCAGGAAACCGGCCGCCGCGAATATCTGGACATCGTCCTCCGGCGCGAAGGTGACATGGGCGGAAGACACGCCGAGCTTATCCGTCACCGCCTTCAGGCCGGCCGCAAGACCGGCCTTGACGGTGGGACTGTGCTCGCCCTTGCCGACCAGCAGGCGAGGGCCGGTGACGGGCGTGAACGGCACCGCGCATTGCAGCTTCGGGTAGTAGCGCCCGCCGGCGCGTTCGAATGCGTCCGACCAGCCATGGTCGAATACATATTCGCCCTGGCTGTGCGACTTCAGATAGCAGGGGACCGCCCCGAGCAGCTTGCCTCGGGCGGTTTCCAGCCTCAGGTGATGGCCTTGCCAGCCGGTACGCCGAACAGCGCAGCCGGAATCTTCCAGCGCGCTCAAAAAAGCTAATGAAACAAGTGGGTTGTAGCCGTTTTCGGCATCGCCGCGTGTAGTGCCGCCGAGGTTGTCCCATTCAGCGCTGGTAAAGGCCCCGATGCCCGCCGCGATGCGGATCGACAGCTCCGCGTTCGCCGTTTGTCTTTCGCAGTCGTCCCCTTGATCCATGAGGCTTACTTAAGCTCGCTGCTGACCCATACAAGCCCGCTCAAGCAAGCCGTACCAGATCTGGCTCGAATCCTTCGAACGTCATCTGGTCGGCATATTTGAAGGTCAGGTCGACGGCAGGCCGGTCGTGCACGGTCCAGGTGATCACCGGCATGCCGAGTTTTTCTCGCACGAAGGAGACGAACCGGTTCGGCAGATCGCCGGCGGCGTAGGAGGTGAAGGCGATGTCATGCGCCAGCATGGCGAAATGCGCCTCGATCAGGTGGTTGTCGTTGCCGTAGGCGGTCAACCCGCCGGGTATGCCGGGAGCATATTTCGGGAACTCTCGGATCAGCCAATGGTCGAACGACATGATCGCAGTCTTGCCCTTGTATTGCTTGAGCATCTTACCGACGCTTTCGACCAGGCCGTCGTCGTGCCCGGCAGCTCCTTTCAGTTCGACAACCATCGGCACACGGCCGTCGACCAGATCAAGCGCCTGCTGCAGCGTCGGCAAATGGTCGGCGGTGCCGCCGACCTTCAGCGCGGTGATTTCGGCAGCCGTACGCTGCCAGACGAAGCCGTTTTCGCCGGTCAGCCGCCGCAGATCGCCATCGTGGATGATGACGGGGACGCCGTCGGAAGACAGGTGCACGTCGCATTCAATCGCGTAGCCACGCTCGGCCGCCGCGGCGAAGGCGGAAAGGGTGTTCTCCCAGCGCGTCTTGTTCATGTCGTGGAGGCCGCGATGGGCGACGGGCCGGGCGGTCAGCCAGGAAAGATCGGTCATGGTTGCAGTCCCGGTCATTCGACTTCGAAGATCGCTTCGATTTCCACTGCGGCATTAAGCGGCAGGGAGGCGGTGCCGACGGCGGAGCGAGCGTGCGTGCCGCGATCGCCGAGCACCGCGGCGAGAAAATCCGAGGCACCGTTGGCAACCAGATGCTGTTCGACAAAGTCCGGTGCCGAGGCGACGAAGACGGTGATCTTCACCAAGCGACGGATTTTCTCGAGATCGCCAAGTGCTGCCTGGGCTTGCGCCAATATGTTGATCGCACAGTATTTTGCGGCTTCCTTGCCGGTCGCGGTGTCGACATCGCTGCCAAGCAGTCCGCTCGCCTGGAGCTTGCCGTCCTTGAGCGGCAACTGCCCGGCGGTGAACAGCAGATTGCCGGTCCTGCAATAGGGCACGTAATTGGCGGCGGGCGCGGCGGCGGCCGGCAGCGTCACGCCGAGATCGCTTAGCCGCTTTTCGATTGTTTCGCTCATGCTATTTCCCTATTGCTTGAAGGTGCCGCGCAGGCCGGGCCGAAATTGCTATTTTTGCCTCGCTTCCGCCACGACTTTTTTTAAGCTGGACCATCTTTCCATGCGGCCTGCCATTAGCCGCGATGATCGGAGCACCCCATGCGCGCAACGCGCCTCGCATTCAACGCCGTTCTCTTGACAGCGGCTTCCTGGGCGGCTCCCGCTTTTGCGGTGCCGGCGCTGCAGGCGCATCGCGCGGTTTACGACATTTCACTCGACAAAGCCTCCGACCGCTCCGGCATCACCGGCATCACTGGCCGCATGGTCTACGAGTTCAACGGCTCCCCTTGCGAGGGCTATACGGTAAAGTTCCGTTTGGTGACCCAGATCGTAACCAGCGACAACACCAGGCTGACAGACCAGCAGATGACCACCTTTGAGGACGCCGAGGGCAAGACCTTCTCCTTCGTGAACAAATCCTTTGTTGACCAGAACCTCGACAAGGAGGTCAAGGGTACCGCAACGAAGGAGGCCAACGGTCTCAAGGTCGATATCGACAAGCCCGAGAAGAACAGCCTGGAACTCGCGCCGACCCAGTTCCCGACCCAGCAAATGGTCGAAATGATCGGCAAGGCGGAAAAGGGCGAGCGCTTCTACGAAACCAACCTGTTCGACGGCTCTGAGGATGCCAACAAGGTGGTGACCACCACCGTCGTCGTCGGCAAGCAAGCCGATGCCGACAACGCCGATCCGGAAGCGCCGGCGCTGGCCAAGCTCGCCACCGACAAATACTGGCCGGTCGACATCGCCTATTTCGATGATGCCGACAAAGGCGGCGAGGAGGTGCCGGAATACCGGATCAGCTTCAAGCTGCACAAGAACGGCATCACGCGCGATCTCGTCATGGACTATGGCGAGTTCTCGATGACCGGCAAACTGGTCAATCTGTCGCTGTTCGATCAGCCAAAGACCTGCCCGTCGAAATAGGCTCGAACCAACGACAAGCCGCCGGCCGCTATCCGGGATAGTAGCGCTTGATCTTGCGGGCGTGTCGTATCGACTTGAGCATGCCGCAATTGCCCATCATCGCCTAACGACGGTAAGCGCCGTGGGGGAGCAGGTTGAGCAGGATCGACGTTTTTGTGGCGCCGCGGCCCAATGCGACGCTGATCAAGGCCATGACGTTCGTCAACCGAATTGTCATGCTGCACGGCATTCCAGGCTTTCGCGACCTGTTGCCGTTCAACCGTCTGGCCGGTTTGCGCGGCGTCGCCAATGTCCGCCACATCTATTTTCCAGAGGATGACCGGCAAAGGCTGAAGGCTTGTTGCGGTGCGGGCAAGGCGACGTTCATCACGCCCAACCATCCCGAATTCTTTACCGACTGGATGATCGACAAGGAGGTCGTCTCGCGGGTAAGCCCGCTGACGGCATCCTGGGCCACGCACGGCGTCGTCAACGGGCTTGGCCGGCTAATGCAGAAATTCTGGTTGGCCAACAATCTGATCGCGCAAATCCCGGGCAACAGCGCGGCCGCCAAGGAACATTCGGTGGCCTGGGCGCTGAAGGGGCACGGCGTGCTCCTGCATCCCGAAGGCGGTGTCGGCTGGCATGCCAACATCGTTGCCCCGCTGCTGCCAGGTGCGGTCGAAATGCGGTTCGAGGCGCTGAAGCGCGGCCGCCTGACGGATCCGGATTTCAAGGTTTGGATCGCGCCCGTGATCTGGAAGCTTGCTTTCACGGGGAATGTCGAGGCACCGCTGGCAAAGGAATGTGCCTATGTCGAGCACAGCCTGAAGATCGAACGCCGTGCCGCCGATTCGCTGCCGGAGCGCATCCATCATATCTATGCGACGTTGCTGTCGCGCGATGAGGCTGCATATGGCCTGCGGTCCGATGAGCGGGTTTCGTATGACGCACGTCAAAAAGACCTGCTCGCGGAACTCGGCCGTCGCCTTGCTGAACTTGTCTCGGTCGACGCCGACACGCTCGACACTGCCGAGCTTTTGCGGCGCTCGCGGCGCTGGCTGCGGGAGAACATAGACGGCGCCGAAAACCAGGCGCAGGTCCGAACGCTGGCAGATACGATCCAGCGACTGCAGCGTGTCGGGCCGTGGGCCTCAGCCAATCCGCGCATCACGCAGGAGGAGATCGCCGAACATTT
This sequence comes from Mesorhizobium sp. M0208, assembly GCF_040322015.1. Lineage (NCBI taxonomy): Bacteria > Pseudomonadati > Pseudomonadota > Alphaproteobacteria > Hyphomicrobiales > Phyllobacteriaceae > Mesorhizobium > Mesorhizobium sp. M0208. The sequence continues at coordinate 117,809 of NZ_JAMYSP010000008.1, forward strand.
GAAGCGGATCCGCAACGACTATTGCAAAGGTACGCTGCGCGATACGATCAACCGTTTCGTGCCGCAGCCGGCAGGCCCACGCCGCGCCTATGTCCGGGTACCGGAGCCGCTTGGCTTGCACGCCTATCAAGGCTCCGTAGAGGAGGCACTCGCCGAACTGCACGACCGGATGCAGGAGACCGTCACCAGGACGATGACGCAACTCGAGGCCGGCGGCGCCTTCATTTTCTGTGCCAATCCCTTCTATCATCGTTAGCGGCGTGTTGGTCGGCGCAAGATGAAGGAGTGCGGCAAACCTCATGGCGGTCTATGTCGATGCGGCGATCTGGAAATGGGTCGGCCACCGCTGGTGTCATCTGCTGGCAGACGATACCGACGAGCTGCATCGCTTCGCCGCGCAGCTCGGCGTCAAGCGCTCGTCCTATCAAGGGCCACCCAAGACATCGGCGCCGCATTATGACATAACCGGGCTGGAGCGTGACCGCGCAGTGCGGTTAGGCGCCATCGAATGCACCCGCGAGGAGATCGTCGCTGTTTTCCGGCGTGTGCGGGTGCCGAAGGGGAAGATGCGACAATGACACCGGTGCGCTGATCGCCGCACGCTGAGCCGCAAGACGCCACACCGCTTGCGTTTGTCGCGCTTCCCCTCTATATGCGCGCTCATTCCACACACGGACTTTGGTGTCTGCCCGGGAGAAATCCGGCTGAAACCTCCGGTGGCGTTTGAGGACAAAGTCCAAAAATGCCTGTGTCCGTGGAGGCTAACCGGAAAGGAAATAAGAATGGCTCTGCCTGATTTCAGCATGCGCCAGCTATTGGAAGCTGGCATTCACTTCGGCCACCAGACCCACCGCTGGAATCCGAAAATGGCGCCCTATATCTACGGCGCCCGCAACAACATCCACATCATCGACCTCTCGCAGACGGTGCCCCTGCTGCACCAGGCGCTGAAGCAGGTTTCCGACACTGTTGCCAAGGGCGGCCGCGTGCTGTTCGTCGGCACCAAGCGCCAGGCCTCCGACATTGTCGCCGATGCCGCGCAGCGCTCGGCCCAGTACTATGTCAATTCGCGCTGGCTCGGCGGCATGCTGACCAACTGGAAGACGATCTCGAATTCCATCCAGCGCCTGCGCAAGCTCGACGAGATGCTGGCCGGCGAGGCTCAGGGCCTGACCAAGAAGGAGCGCCTCAACCTCGATCGCGAGCGTGAAAAGCTCGACAAGGCGCTGGGCGGCATCAAGGATATGGGTTCGACGCCCGATTTGATGTTCGTGATCGACACCAACAAGGAAGCGATCGCCATTCTCGAGGCCAAGCGTCTCGGCATCCCGGTCGTTGCCATCATCGATTCCAACTGCGACCCGGACAAGATCGACTTCCCGATCCCCGGCAATGACGACGCGGCCCGCGCCATCCAGCTGTATTGCGATCTGATCGCCAAGGCAGCTATCGACGGCATCGCCCGTCAGCAGGGCGCGCTCGGTGTCGATATCGGCGCATCGGTCGAGGCTCCGGTCGAGCCGGCGCTCGAGCAGACCCCGGCCGCCGAGAGCCCGGCAGCCCAGACCCCGGAAGCATAGTAGCGAAGGCCGGCTGCGGCCTTCATCTTTCCAATATGTTGGCGCGGTAAGCGCTACCGGCACCAGGCGCATCATCGAAAATCGATGGTGCGTCAGTGCATTTAGACAAAGAGGCGACAATGAGCATTTCGGCTGCACAGGTCAAAGAACTCCGCGACTTGACCGGCGCGGGCATGATGGACTGCAAGGCGGCGTTGAACGAGACCAACGGCAATATGGAAGAAGCCATCGACTGGCTGCGCAAGAAGGGCATTTCCAAGGCCGACAAGAAGGCTGGCCGTACCGCTGCCGAAGGCCTGATCGGCGTCGATTCGGGCGTCCGCGAGGCAGCGATCGTCGAGGTCAATTCCGAGACGGACTTCGTTGCCCGCAATGCTGCGTTCCAAGAGATCGTCGCCAATGTCGCGAAGGTCGCGCTTGCCTATGGCGGCAAGACCGAAGCCGTTGCCGCCGCTCCCTATCCGGGCTCGGGCAAGTCGGTCGCCGAGACCATCAAGGACGCCGTCGGCACCATCGGCGAGAATCTGGGCTTCCGCCGCTCGGCCAAGCTCACCGTCGAGCACGGCGCTGTCGCAACCTACGTTCACAATGCGGTCGCCGACGGCCTTGGCAAGCTCGGCGTGCTGGTGGCCATCGAGACGACAGGCAACGCGCATGCCGCGAACGCCTTCGCCCGTCAGGTTGCCATGCATGTCGCTGCCACCAATCCGATGGCCTTGACCACTGAAGAGCTCGATCCGGCCGCGGTGGAGCGCGAGAAGGCGATCTTCGCCGACCAGGCACGCCAGTCCGGCAAGCCAGAAGCGATTATCGAGAAGATGGTCGAGGGCCGTTTGCGCAAGTTCTACGAAGAGGTCGTGCTGCTCAAGCAGGCTTTCGTGCTCAATCCCGACATCACCGTCGAGAAGGCGCTGAAGGATGCCGAAAGCGAGATCGGCGCGCCAGCCAAAATCGCTGCCTACCTGCGCTTCGCGCTCGGTGAGGGCATCGAGAAGGAAGAGACCGATTTCGCGGCGGAAGTCGCGGCAGCGGTCAAGAAGTAAACTATTCGTTTAAAAGTCTTTTTCGGCCGGGTGTCCGCGAGGATGCCCGGCCGATTCTTGCGCGGCGTAGGATCAACTCAAGGACGACCTCGGCGCGCTCGATTTCGACATTGCGCAGGACCTTCGGGCACGGCTCGATGCGGTGAGCCGGTCTTTCACACCCTTTTTCGTATTCGTTCTTCGGCTCGGAAATACAGGATGGCCTTACCGGAGGTCAGACAGTCGGTGACAAGCCGGCTGGCAACATGCCGAACCCGTTCATGCAAGGTGCTTTTGCCGTGTAAGCTGAAGCTGGAAGAGAGTTTTCGGGCTCGGGCGCCGCGTGACATCGTGGCGCCCTTCGTGTATCGGAACGCCCAGTGTTTCGGGGCGCACCGAAACGCGTCACACGCACGATGACGAGGACCAGATGACGGTGAAGCCCCTCTACCGACGTGTCTTGCTGAAAGCATCGGGCGAAGCGTTAATGGGCGAGCAGCATTTCGGCATCGACGTATCGGTGGTCGACCGCATCGCCGCCGACATCGCCGAGGCCCGCGCATTGGGCATCGAAGTCGGTGTCGTCATAGGGGGCGGCAACATCTTCCGTGGCGTCGCAGTCGCGTCAAAAGGCGGAGACCGCGTCACCGGCGACCATATGGGCATGCTTGCCACCGTCATCAATTCGCTGGCGCTGCGCACCTCGCTCAACAAGATCGGCGTCGACGCCGTGGTGCTGTCGGCGATCGCCATGCCCGAGCTTTGCGAAAGTTTTTCGCAGCGTCAGGCGACCGCCTACATGAACCAGGGCAAGGTCGTTATCTTCGCCGGCGGCACCGGCAATCCGTTCTTCACCACCGATTCGGCTGCAGCCCTTCGCGCCGCCGAGATCGGAGCCGATGCTCTGTTCAAGGGCACCCAGGTCGATGGTGTCTATTCGGCTGATCCCAAGAAGGACCCGCACGCGACACGTTTCGAGCGGATCAGCCATGACGAAGTCATCAAACGCGGGCTTTCGATCATGGATACGGCGGCGATTGCACTTGCGCGCGAAAACAACATTCCGATAATCGTCTATTCGATCCACGAGAAGGGTGGTTTCGGCGATATCCTGAGGGGTGGCGGCCGTTGCACGGTCGTCGCAGACGATTGACCGGACCATGAACCCGAAAGGGATCGGTTGCGGATGAGGCTCGAACAGGGCTTACCCTAAGCAGTGAACCCGGGTTAACGGGTCGAGGAGACGATGATGAATGGCGAATACGACGATCTCAAACGGCGCATGGACGGGGCGATCGCCGCGTTCAAGCATGATCTGGCTTCGCTGCGCACCGGCCGCGCGTCGAGCAACCTGCTCGATGCCGTCCAGGTGCAGGCCTATGGCACCACCATGCCGATCAACCAGGTGGCAACAGTGTCGGTTCCGGAACCGCGCATGATTTCGGTTTCGGTCTGGGACAAGTCGATGGTCAGCGCGGTCGACCGTGCCATCCGTGAAGCCAATCTCGGGTTCAATCCTATCGTCGACGGTACCAATCTCAGGATTCCGCTGCCCGAGCTCAACGAACAGCGCCGCAAGGAGCTGGTGAAGATCTCGCACGGTTATGCCGAGAATGCCCGTGTCGCCGCACGACACGTTCGCCGGGACGGCATGGACTTTCTGAAAAAGGCGGAAAAGGACGGCGACATCAGTGAGGACGACCATCGCAAACGGGCCGACCAGGTTCAGAAACTGACCGACGAGACAATCAGCACCATCGACCACCTGCTTTCCGACAAGGAAGCGGAAATCATGCAGGTCTAGGGTCTGGCCACGGCTGGCCCGGAAGTGAGAACATGGCAACGCCCGCGCATGTCGCGATCATCATGGACGGAAACGGACGCTGGGCCAAGGCGCGCGGCTTGCCTCGGCTGGCTGGTCACCGCGCCGGCGTTGAGGCGCTGCGCAAGACAGTGCGCGCCGCCCCCGGCCTCGGCATCTCCTTCCTGACCGTCTACGCTTTTTCGTCGGAAAACTGGTCACGACCGAAATCTGAAGTCAGCGACCTCATGGGCCTGCTGAAGCTTTTCATCCGACGTGACCTCGCCGAGCTGCACCAGAGTGGGGTGCGGATCAGGGTCATCGGTGACAGGGCAGGGCTGCAGCCCGACATAAGGGGCCTGCTTGAGGAAGCCGAAACGCTCACTCTCCGCAACGAAGCGCTGACGCTGGTCATTGCCTTCAATTACGGCGGGCGCGACGAGATCGTGCGCACCGCGCGCAAGCTCGCAGCTGCGGTGGCGCGCGGTGAGATCGACAGCGAGGCGATCACGGCCGAGTCCTTTGCCAGCTCGCTCGATACAGAGGGCATTCCGGATCCGGAACTGGTCATCCGCACCAGCGGCGAGCTTCGGTTGTCGAATTTCCTGTTATGGCAGGCTGCCTATAGTGAACTCGTTTTTCTGCCTTGCTATTGGCCCGACTTCAGTCGCGAGCACCTGTCCGATGCACTGCGCGATTTCGCCGGCCGCGAGCGCCGCTTCGGCGGACTTGCCGCCCAAGATGTCGCCTCAGGCTGAGGAATGAGCAACCTCCAACTCCGGGTCATTTCGGCCGTCGTGCTTGCCATCGTGACGCTTGGCCTGACCTGGCTCGGCGGACTGCCCTTCCGGTTGCTTTGCGCTGCCATGGCGGCGGTGATCTTCTACGAGTGGACGCGGATGAGCCGCCCCGTTGCCCCGGCAGGTGCTAGTCCTATGGCAGGTCTCGGCTTTCTGCCCGAGGCGCTGATCGTGGTCTTTATTGGTGCCCTCGTCGCCGGCCTGCCTGCGTCTTTGCTGCTGCCGCTCGTGGCGGCTCTGGTTGCTGTCACTGCCATCGCGGCGTCGATGCGAAAGGCAGGACCGTGGGAAGCATCCGGCCTTGCCTATGCGGCCGTATCGGGCTTATCGCTGGCCTTCTTGCGTGATGGCGACCATTCAGGGCTGCTGGCCATTCTGTTCCTATTCGCCGTGGTTTGGGCGACCGATATTTTTGCTTATTTCGTCGGCCGCTCCGTCGGTGGCCCAAGGCTGGCGCCGTCGATCTCGCCGGGCAAGACGCGGAGCGGGGCGCTCGGTGGGGTGGTCGGCGGCGTAGTGGCCGGTCTGCTTCTGGCCGCAGTAGCCGGAACGGGCAACCTCGCCGTGCTTGGCGTGGTCGCACTGGTGCTTTCGATCGTCGCGCAGGCCGGCGACCTGTTCGAATCATGGGTCAAGCGACGCCACGGCCGTAAAGATTCCGGCACGCTGATACCCGGCCATGGCGGCATCATGGATCGGGTCGATGGGCTTGTCGCGGCGGCTTTCGCCCTATACGTCATCGGCTGGATTTCCGCGACCGCCGACCATCCGGCACAGGGGCTGTTTCCGGTTTGAACGGCATCGTCGGTGGGCCGGCGCGGGGCTGCGTCATGGATTCGCCTGGATTGATGTCACAGTCGCGGCGTGATCTGCGCCGTGGATGAATTTGAGGGCATGAATTGAACGAGATTCTTCACGCGGTTTTCAGCACGGACGGCCTTGTCCTCGGTACGCTGGTGCCTTTCCTGTTCGTGCTGACCGTGGTCGTGTTCGTCCACGAAATGGGCCATTACCTCGTCGGCCGCTGGTGCGGTATCGGCGCAAAAGCCTTTTCGATCGGTTTCGGCCCAGAGATCATCGGCTTCAACGACAGCCGCGGCACCCGCTGGAAGCTTTGCGCCATACCGCTCGGCGGCTACGTCAAGTTCGTCGGCGATATGAACGCGACGTCGAGCCAGCCCAGCTCGGAGGAGGTCGAGGCGCTGAGCGACGACGAACGCAAGGTTGCCTTCCACACGCAGCCGATCTGGAAGCGGGCGGCGACCGTCGTGGCGGGGCCGCTGTTCAACTTCCTGCTGACGATCGCCGTCTTTGCCGTGCTGTTTTCCATATATGGTCGGCCGGTATACGAGCCGATGGTGGCTGAAGTCACCGAAGGCAGTCCGGCAGCGGCGGCCGGCATCATGCCCGGTGACCGATTCGTCAGCGTCGACGGCAGCAAGGTCGAGACCTTTGCCGACGTCCAGCGTCTGGTTTCGGGCCGCGCCGGCGACAGCATCACCTTCGTTATGTTACGCGGCGGCAAGGAAATCACCGTCACGGCGACGCCGCGTTTGATGGAACAACAAGACGCATTGGGCAACAAAGCCCAGGTGGCCGTGATCGGCGTCATCAACAACAAGGAACTCGGCCAGCCGCGGCTGATCACCTACAGCCCGGCCGGGGCAGTCGGGGCGGCCATCCAGGAAACCGGCCACGTCATCCAGCGCACCGGCCAGTTCCTGCAGCGTTTCGTTGTTGGCCGCGAGGACAAGTGCCAGCTGGGCGGGCCCATCAAGATCGCCAAGATGTCGGGCCAGGCGGCAAAGCTCGGCTTCGAATTGCTCGTCCAGCTTGTTGCATATCTGTCAGTCGGGATAGGAATTCTCAATCTTCTGCCGATTCCCCCCCTCGACGGAGGGCATCTTCTGTTCTACGGCGTGGAAGCTGTCATCCGACGGCCGGTGTCCGAACGGATGATGGAAATGGCTTATCGGAGCGGCCTCATCCTGGTGCTCGGCTTCATGGGTTTTGTTTTCTGGAACGATCTGTTTGGGTGCTGAAATCATGAAGAAATTTGGCTTCAGCGCGACCAATGTTGAGACGCCGTTTACCATGCGTGGGGATATGCGTGACGCGAAAGCCACGCCACAGGGTTAAGTAAATACAAATTAACCAGAAGCCTTGCGTGTAGGGAAAATCCGGTTAATACGGTAGGGGAAATTACCGCACGTCCGGTTTTCTCGCCGTGGGGACTTCGAGAAAAGGTACAAAAGCCCGATGAAGGCAGCATCCAAGTTTCTGAGCGCCGCGTCCGCGGTGGCTATGTCCGCTGCTCTGGTTGTACCAGGCGCGCTCGCAGTGCAGTTCGTTGCCACATCGGCCGCCGAGGCGGCTGTCGTCTCCAGAGTCGAAGTCACCGGCAATCAGCGTGTCGACGCGGACACCATCCGCAATTACGTGACAATCAAGCCCGGCAAGGCGTTTTCCAGCTCCGACATCGACGATGCGGTCAAGGCGCTGTTTGGCACCGGGCTGTTTTCGGACGTGCAGATCAACCAGGTCGGATCGACGCTGGTCATCAAGGTTTCCGAATACCAGGTCGTCAACCAGGTGCTGTTCCAGGGCAACAAGAAGCTCAAGGACAACGCGCTTGCAGCCGCGGTGCAATTGAAGCCGCGCGGCACCTTCTCGCAACAACAGCTCGACGCCGATGTCGAGGCGGTCAAGGCCGCCTACCGGCGTATCGGCCGCGACGATGCCGCCGTGACCACCCAGATCATGGATCTCGGCGACAACCGGGTAAACGTGGTCTTCAACATCAACGAAGGCGGCCGCACCCAGATTGCGGCGATCAATTTCGTCGGCAACAGCGCCTATTCGAGCCGCCGTCTGTCGGACATCATCTCCACCAAGCGCTCGTCCTTCCTGTCGTTCGTGCTGCGCGACGATGTTTATGACGAGGACAAGCTGCGCGCCGACCAGGAGCTGCTGCGCCGCTTCTATTATAATCACGGCTATGCCGACTTCCAGGTCGTCTCGGCTGTCGGCGAACTCGACGACACAACCAACAAATACACCGTTACCATCACGGTGCAGGAGGGCGAGCGGTATACGTTCGGGGACGTCAGCGTCGAAAGCACGATCCCCGAGGTCGACAGCAAGTCGCTTGAATCGGTGGTCGAGACCCACAAGGGCGATGTCTATAACGCCAAGGATGTCGAGGACACGATCATCGCGCTGACCGAAAAGGTCGCCGGTTCTGGTTATGCCTTTGCCCAGGTGACGCCGCGCGGTGACCGCAACTTCGAAAACCACACCATCTCTGTCGTTTATACGATCGACCAGGGCACCAAGGCCTATATCGAGCGCATCGAGATCCGCGGCAACGATCGGACGCGCGACTACGTCATTCGCCGCGAGTTCGATGTCAGCGAAGGCGACGCTTTCAATCAGGTTCTCATCCAGCGCGCGAAGAGGCGGCTGGAAGCACTCGATTATTTTGAGAAAGTCGAGATTTCCACCGTTCCGGGCTCTGAGCCTGATCAAGTCGTGCTGGTGGTCGACGTGGTCGAGAAATCGACCGGTGAGTTCTCGGTCGGTGCCGGTTATTCGACTGGTGGCGAGACGGCTGGTCCGTCCGTAGAAGGTTCAATCAGTGAGCGGAACTTCCTCGGCCGCGGCCAATTCATCAAGGTGGCGGCTGGCGGCGGCAAGAACTCGCGCGATTACAGCTTCTCGTTTACCGAACCGTACTTCCTTGGTCGCCGTATCGCTGCCGGATTCGACATCTACAAGCAGACTCGAAACTATGACCATTACGATAGCGACACGACGGGCGCGACAGTGCGCTTCGGCCTGCCGATTACCGACAACATCTCGACGCAGCTCGCGTATAATATCGCTCAGGAGAAGTATGAGTTCGACGAGGACTGCGACCCTGCCACCTGCGATGTCTCCCAGGCGATTATAAACGGTGTCGAAGAGAGTCCGTGGCTCAAATCGTCGGTTAGTCTCGGCCTAGTTTACAATACCATTGACGACATGAAGAATCCCCATGAAGGCATTTTTGCCAACGTCGGCACGGAAGTGGCTGGCGTGGGCGGCGACGCCAAGTTCATCAAGGTGACAGCGCGCGGCAGCATTTATCAGACGTTGTCCGAACAATTGGATCTGGTAGGCCTCATTTCTGGCGGTGCCGGCCATGTCCAGGGATATGGCAGCGGCGACCTGCGTGTCTTCGACCATTTCCAGAGCAGCGATCGAATGATCCGCGGTTTCGAATATGGCGGCATCGGTCCGGTTGCCTCGGACAACAGCAATGACCATCTCGGCGGCACCACTTACTTCAATGCCTCGGCGGAAGCGCAGTTCCCGCTGCCGGTCATCCCGGAAAGCTTCGGTTTGCGCGGCGCGGTATTCGCCGATGCGGCAACGCTCTACGGCAGCAAGATTGCCTCCAACCTCGTCAATCAGTCGACGACCGGCATGGAATGGCGCGCTTCTGTCGGCGTCGGTCTGATGTGGGCATCGCCTTTCGGCCCCATCCGCATCGACTATGCGATCCCGGTCAAGAAGGAAAAGACCGACGACGTGCAGGAATTCAACTTCGGCATATCGACCCGCTTCTAATGTGCGGGTAACGATGCTTCCGGCTCGTTTGGATCCGGATGTCAGTGATCCGACACTACAGCGCAGTGCGTCCTATCGGACGCTCAAAGAACGTTGTAGCAATTTGATTTTGCGCATGATCCTTTCCGAGGATCGATTTCCGATTTCGGGGTCATGCGCTAGCTGGATATTGCTTCTGGAATGACCGATCCGGTGTTCTTCGCGCCCTCACGCCGGTATACGGCCGGCGAAGTCGCGAATCTGACCGGCTCGATGCTTGTCGATTCCGCTCTCTCCGATGTTTCGATCGACGTTCTGGCTCCCGCCAACGAAGGCGGCGAGAACGCCCTTGTCTTCGTCGATGGCAGGCGCAATTTCGCCCTGATGCAGTCACTGCGGGCGGCAGCGGTTCTCTGCCCTGCCGAATTTGCCGCCAAGGCGCCAGCGGGCATCGCGGTTCTGGTGCATCCGCGCCCGCAGCAGGCTTTCGCAATGGTCGGGCGCCTGCTTTTCCCGGCGGCTGCGACGCCTGGACCGATGACCGGCGAAACCGGTATCTCGCCGCACGCCCATATCGATGCGACCGCCCATGTCGAGCCCGGTGCGATCATCGAAGCGGGCGCGGTCATCGGACCGCGCGCTGCCATCGGCAGCGGAACCGTCATTGCCCCTCATGCGGTTATCGGTCCTTCCTCGCAGATTGGCCGCGACGGCTATGTCGGTCCAGGTGCCAGCGTGCAATATGCATTGATCGGCAATCGCGTTATCATTCATGGCGGCGCCAGGATCGGCCAGGATGGCTTCGGCTTTGTGGCCGGCGCAAAGGGTCCTGAGCGGGTTCCGCAGATCGGCCGCGTCATCATCCAGGACGACGTCGAGATCGGGTCGAATACGACCGTCGATCGCGGCGCCATGTCCGACACGATCATCGGCCAGGGCACCAAGATCGACAATCTGGTGCAGATCGCGCACAACGTTCGCATCGGCCGCAATTGCATAATAGCCGGGCTTTCGGGTATTTCCGGTTCAGTGACGATAGGCGACAACGTCACCATGGGTGGCGGCGTCGGCCTTGCGGATCATTTGACCATCGGGTCCGGCGCCAAGCTTGCGGCAAGAAGCGGGTTTATGAGCAATGTGCCTGCCGGTGAGATTTGGGGAGGATATCCGGCGCAGCCGATGGCGGAAGCCATGCGCGAGATAGCGGCCTTGCGCAGACTTGCACGGACGCGCAGACAGGGTGAGGGGGGAAATGGCTGACATCGCAGCGGCGACGCTCGAAGCGGTTGACATAATGCGGCTGATGAAGCTCCTGCCGCACCGCTATCCGTTCTTGATGATCGACCGTATCGTCGACATAGATGGCGACGAATCCGCAATCGGCATCAAGAACGTCACCATAAACGAGCCGCATTTCCAAGGTCATTTCCCTGACCAGCCGGTCATGCCCGGCGTGCTGATCATCGAGGCGATGGCGCAGACGGCCGGCGCCATCTGCATCCGCAGCCTTGGTACGGAAAAGCCGTCGCTGGTTTATTTCCTGACCATCGACAATGCCAAGTTCCGCAAGCCGGTCGTTCCAGGCGACCAGTTGAAAATTCATGTGAAGAAAATCAAGAAACGCGGCAATCTTCTCAAATTCGCTTGCGAGGCCCTCGTCGATGGCGCCAAGGCGGCGGAAGCCGAGATCTCGGCGATGATGGTCGCAAGCGGCTGACAAACGAATGCTAATGAAAATCCAGACAGTCATCCATCCATCGTCGGTCATCGAGGCAGGCGCCCAAATCGGCGAAGGCGCCCGCATCGGGCCCTTCTGTCACGTCGGCCCCGATGCCGTGATCGGCGACCGCGTCGAGCTGGTCAGCCATGTCTCGGTGATTGGCGCGACCACCATCGGTGCATCGACCAAGGTTTATCCGATGGCGATACTGGGCGGACCACCGCAGAACACCAAGCACAAGGGCGGCCGTACCACGCTGGTGATCGGCGAGAACTGCACGATCCGCGAAGGCGTCACCATGCATGTCGGCACCGATTCCAGCCGCGGCGAGACGACGATCGGCGACAACGGCAATTTCCTTGCCTATGCCCACATTGCCCATGACTGCGTGGTCGGCAAGAACGCCACCTTCGCCAATCAAGCGACGTTAGGCGGGCATTGCGAAGTCGGTGACAATGTCTACATCGGCGGCCTGACCGCGGTTCATCAGTTTGTCCGCATCGGCGATAACGCGTTTCTCGGCGGCTGCTCGGCGATCGTCGGCGACGTCATTCCCTACGCCATCGCCGTTGGCAACCGTGCCAGCCTTCGCGGCCTCAACATCATTGGGCTGAAGCGCGCCGGCCTGCCACGTTCGGAGATCCATTTGCTGCGCAAAGCCTATAAGACGATCTTCGATCGCTCCCGGACCGTCGGCGAAAACATCGAATTCGCCAAGGCGGAGTTCGCCTCGTCGCCGACTGCCATGAAGATTGTCGATTTCATCGCCGGTCGCGGCAAGCGGCACTATGCCGTGCCGTCGCTCAAGGGTGGCGACGGCGACGATACCGATGATGAAGACTGAGAGCAGATGACGAAGATTGAGGCTGCCGGAAAGGGCCTTGATCTCGCGCCAGATGCCAAGGTCGGCATCATCGCCGGCGGCGGCAGCCTCCCGGTCGAAATTGCCCGAGCGCTCGCCCGGCAAGGCAAATTGCCCTTCATCGTGATGGCGGCGGGCGAGGTCGATCGCATAGCCGATTTCGAGCCATATGAGCAGGTGGTCTTGAGGCTGGAAGACGTCGGCTCGCTGGTGCCGATCCTCAAGCGGCATCACGTTACGCATCTGGTGACCGCGGGTCATATCACGCGCCGCCCCAGGCTGAGCGCCATGCGCCTCAATTTGGGCCTGCTCGCCTGGCTGCCCAGCCTCTTCGTCGGTGTAACCCGGGGAGACGATACGGTGCTGAAATTGTTCGTGCGCAGGATCGAGCGCAGCGGCATCAAAGTCGTCGGCGCTCACGAGATCGTGCCGGAGCTGGTCGCAGCCGAAGGCCTGCTGACCAAGGCGGCGCCACGCAAAGCCGACTGGCGCGACATCGAGGCAGCGCACGCGGCGGCAAAAGCCATCGGCGCGCTGGATATCGGCCAAGCGGCTGTTGCGGTCGGCGGCCGCGCCATTGCGCTGGAAGGCGTCGAAGGGACTGACGGGCTGCTCGAGCGGACAAGGGAATTGCGCGGGCACGGCAGGCTGGCTGGCCGGACGCGCGGTGTCCTGGTCAAATGCGCCAAGCCCGGTCAGGAACTGCGTGCCGATCTGCCCTCCATTGGCCCGCTGACCGTCGAGGCGGCGCATGCCGCCGGACTGGCGGGCATTGCCGTAGAAGCCGGCCGCTCGCTGGTGCTCGAAGGTCCCGCCACCATCGGGCGTGCCAATGCGCTCGGCCTGTTCGTGATCGGGCTGCCTGCTGCGGAGCCGGCGCATGGCGAATGAGCGGCCGTTGAAGATAGCCGTCGTCGCCGGCGAGGAGTCCGGCGACCTGCTTGGTGCCGATCTTGTGCAGGCGTTAAAACGCATGACCGGGCGCGACGTTCGGCTTGTCGGCATCGGCGGCCGCCATTTGCAGGCACTCGGCCTGGCGCCATTGTTCGACGGCAGCGAGATCGCGCTGATGGGGCTTAGCGCTATCCTGCGCGACCTGCCGCGCCTGATGCGGCGGATCGGCCAGACGGCAAACGCGCTTGCCGGTGATAAGCCCGATTGACTTATCACCATCGACAGTCCGGATTTCTCGCTGCGCGTCGCCAAAAAGGTGCGTGCCGCCGATCCGACTATCCCGATCGTTCACTATGTCTGCCCGAGCGTGTGGGCTTGGCGGCCGGGCAGGGCGGCGGCGATGAAACCGTATGTCGATCACATTCTTTGCATCCTGCCGTTCGAGGTGAAGGAACTCGCTCGCCTGGGCGGGCCGCCCGGGACCTATGTCGGGCATCGCCTTGCACACGATCCGGGCATAGTCGGTGCCGCCAGGGCGCAGGCGCAGCCACGTGACCTGTCCGCAGATCACGTCAAAACGTTGCTTGTATTGCCCGGTTCGCGTCGCGGCGAGGTGCGACGCCTGGTCGGGCCGTTCGGCGAGACGGTGTCGATCCTGCGGGCGCGCGGGCACCGCTTGCGCCTGCTGTTGCCGACGGTCCCGCACGTCGCCGATCTGGTCAGGACCTCGGTTGCGAGCTGGGACGAGAAGCCGGAGATCATCCTTGATGCCGAACGCAAATGGCAGGCCTTCGGCAAGGCGGATGCGGCGCTGATCGCGTCGGGGACGGTATCGCTGGAACTTGCACTGGCAGGTGTGCCGATGATCTCCTGCTACCGGCTCGATCCGGTCATGCGCATGGCGCAGCCGCTGATCAAAGTATGGAGCGCAGCCTTGCCCAATCTCATTGCCGACCGGCCGATTGTGCCGGAACACTACAATCAATATGTGCGGCCGCATTATCTGGCGCGGCAACTGGAAGCGCTGTTCTCCGATACCGCCTACCGCACCTGGCAGAAGCACGGTTTTGCCGACATTGCCGGGCGTATGGCAACCGCCACGCCGTCAGGCGAGATTGCTGCGGGGGTGGTGACGGGGATGGTGAGGAAGTGGTGAATGGTGAATAGCGAGTAGGAAATGGTGCTGGCGGTAACGGCCAAGCTGCTTCAGCTACTACTCGCTACTCGCTACTCGCTACCTTCACCGCTTCGCGATCGGCACGTAATCCCGTTCCGGCGCGCCGGTATAGAGCTGGCGCGGGCGACCGATCTTCTGGTGCGGATCCTCGATCATCTCCTTCCACTGCGCGATCCAGCCGACGGTGCGGGCGACCGCGAACAGTACGGTGAACATGGTGGTGGGGAAGCCCAGCGCCTTAAGGGTGATGCCGGAATAAAAATCGACGTTGGGGTAGAGCTTCTTCTCGATGAAATAGGAATCGGTCAGTGCGATCTTTTCCAGCTCCATGGCGATGTCGAGCAGCGGATCGTCCTTGATGCCGAGCTCGCCCAGGACTTCGTGCGCGGTTTTCTGCATAATCTTGGCGCGCGGATCGTAGTTCTTGTAAACGCGGTGGCCAAAGCCCATCAATCGGAACGGATCGTTCTTATCCTTGGCGCGCGCAATGAATTCCGGGATGTGATCGACATGGCCGATCTCGCCCAGCATGTTCAGGGCTGCCTCGTTGGCGCCGCCATGTGCAGGACCCCACAGGCAGGCGATGCCGGCAGCGATACAGGCAAAGGGATTGGCGCCCGACGAGCCGGCCAGGCGGACGGTCGAAGTCGAGGCGTTCTGTTCGTGATCGGCGTGCAGGATGAAGATGCGCTCCATCGCACGCGCCAGCACCGGATTGATCTTGTATTCCTCGCAAGGCACGGCGAAGCACATATGCAGGAAGTTGGCTGCGAAATTCAGCTCGTTCTTCGGATAGATGAACGGCTGGCCGATGTGGTATTTGTACGCCATCGCCGCGATTGTCGGCATCTTGGCGATCAGCCGCATTGAGGCGACCATGCGTTGATAAGGATCCGAGATGTCGGTGGAATCGTGATAGAAGGCCGACAGTGCGCCGACCACGCCGCACATCACCGCCATCGGATGCGCATCACGGCGGAAGCCGGTGAAAAAGCGCGACATCTGCTCATGCACCATGGTGTGGCGCGTCACCCGGTAGTCGAAATCGTCCTTCTGCGCCTTGGTCGGCAGTTCACCATAGAGCAAGAGATAGCAGACTTCGAGGAAGTCGCCGTGCTCGGCCAGTTGGTCGATCGGGTAGCCGCGGTGCAAAAGAATGCCGGCATCGCCATCGATGAAGGTGATTTCCGATTCGCAGCTCGCCGTCGACGTAAAGCCGGGATCGTAGGTAAAGATGCCGGCGGTGTTGTAGAGCGAACCGATGTCGATGACGTCAGGTCCTACCGAACCACTTCGTATCTTGAATTCATGGGTTTTGCCGCCGAGTTCCAGCTTGGCCGTCGATGCCTGGGTTTTGCCGCCAAATTCCATTTTTGTCGCAGGTTCGGTCATAGCAAACTCCTTTTTGTTTCCTCAGGCCGGCAAAGGCAAAATATCTGAACCCAACACGTCAAAAGCATCGGAATACGCACATTTGCGCCCGCAATTGAATCTGCGCGGCAGATTAGGCCAAGACCCAATGTTGCACTGCGAAACACACCTTTCAATGCCAATCTTCTTAGGCCAGTTTGCTAATCGATTTGATCAGCGATCCGCGCCAGGCTTTCCTCGCGGCCAAGCACGGCAAGCACATCAAAGACACCTGGCGAGGTACTTTTGCCGGTGACCGCGGCGCGCAAAGGTTGGGCCACGGCGCCGAGTTTATGGCCGGCGGCCTGCGCATAGTCGCGGATCGCGGCTTCGGCTGAGGCGGCAGACCACTCCGAAACCGTGGCTAGTGCCGCATGAGCGCCCCGCAGGATCGCGCGCGCCTCACCGCTGAGCAGCGCCGCCGCCTTCTCGTCGACCGGCAGCGGCCGCTCGACGAAAAGGAATGCAGCCCCTTCAACAAGTTCGACCAGCGTCTTGGCGCGCTCCTTCAGGCCCGGCAAAGCGGCAAGCAGTTGCGCCCTGCGTCTGTCGTCGAGGCGCGCGGCGATTGCCGGGCCGCCTTCAAGATAGGGCAGAGTGGCGATGAAGATGTCGAGCAGCGCCGCGTCGTTCATCCGGCGCATATGCACGCCGTTAAGCGCCTCGAGCTTGGCGAAGTCGAAACGGGCGGCGCCCTTGTTGACGTCGCCAATGTCGAACCATGCAATCATGTCGGCGATCGACATGATCTCATCGTCGCCGTGGCTCCAGCCAAGCCTCGCCAGATAGTTGAGCAGCGCCTCCGGCAGGTAGCCCATAGCGCGATAGGCTTCGACGCCAAGCGCACCGTGCCGCTTCGACAGCTTGGCGCCGTCGGCACCGTGGATCAGCGGGATATGCGACATCGACGGCACCTCCCAGCCCATGGCCTGATAGATTACGGTCTGGCGTGCCGCGTTGGTCAAATGATCGTCGCCGCGGATGATGTGGGTGATGCCCATGTCGTGATCGTCGACGACGACGGCATGCATGTAGGTGGGATTGCCATCCGAGCGCAGAATAATGAAATCGTCGAGATCCTTGTTGGGAAAGCGCACGTCGCCCTGGACGCGGTCATGCACCACCGTCTCGCCGTCTGTCGACGCCTTGATGCGGATCGCCCCCTTGGCGCCGGGCGGCGCCTCCGACGGGTCGCGGTCGCGCCAGCGTCCATCATAGCGGGGCGGAAGCCCCTTGGCTCGCGCTGCCTCGCGCATCGCCTCCAGCTCCGCCGGCGTCGCGTAGCAGTAATAGGCCTTGCCCACGCGCACCAGCTCCTCGGCCACCTCGCGATGGCGCGGCGCGCGCTCGAACTGCGAGACAGGCGCGCCGTCCCAGGTGAGTCCGAGCCAGGAAAGTCCGTCGAGAATGGCTGCCGTCGCCGCATCCGTCGACCGCTCACGGTCGGTATCCTCTATACGCAGCAGCATCGTGCCGCCCGTATGCTTGGCGTACAGCCAGTTGAACAGCGCCGTGCGCGCGCCGCCAATGTGCAGATAGCCGGTGGGCGAGGGGGCAAAACGGGTGACGACCTTATCGGGCATGGAACTCTCAGGCGGGCGAAGGAAGTGGGTTTGCGGACTTTCGCGCGTTGCGCGTTCATGTAGCATAGGAGGTCGAGGGCGCAAGGGGCAGACCCGATGGCTGTGCGAGGCCGTGGTGCGGGCGAGGGCGAGGACGCTGGCAGCGGCGTCAGCGAACGCTTGCTGTTTGCCGCATCGGTTCCCGTCCTGCCGTGTAGCGCGCAATCGTTTGGCACCTCCGGGCAACTTCACTTGGCAGCAGATCGGAGTTAGCTCATTATCGTCAAAGGCGGGAATTTTCGGTGTTTGAGCTCCGTTTTGGCGTACCGTCAGACCGCCGCCAGCTTCACCGCACGATAGCAGCCTCGCGCCGACTATGCGCGAGGCGGCGCGTGTCAGCGAAAGGCGGAAAACCAGGATTTCAAAGGCCAGATGAACGACAAAGCTGAAGAGAAAGCGAAAGAAGATGAGGTCTTTGGGGACCTCAATCGCCTTAATCAAATCATGGGCACGCTTGACGAGCGTGGATTGGTTCTCGCGCTCGCAGCTTTCGCAGAAGAAGCGCTCGGCGATCTTATAGCGGCATTTCTAATTGAGGGCGCGCCAGCATCGACACTCCTTGAAGGGTTCAACGCCCCTCTTGGAACGCTGTCAGCACGAATCAAAATGGCCTACTCTCTGGGATTGGTGACAAAGCCCCAGTACGACGATCTGGAGAGGCTTCGGCGGATTAGGAACGAATTTGCACACAGCTGGGAGCCAGTTTCGTTCTCTGACCAGAAGATCGCCGGGCACATCTCCGCGCTGCACTTCAATAGCCTGCATGAAGAATTTCCAGAGACGCCTCAAGAGAAAGTGCAGACGTCCTTGGGAGTGCTCTTGATGGAATTACGCTCGACGACCAACCAAATGAAAAAACACGGACGCCGTGCTTGTCTTATCGGACAGCACCTAATTTCTGGGGTGGTTGGCGACCTCGATATGCAATTGAACAAATGCCGAATGCGTTTGACGAACCTCGCGGAAGAATTGCAGTCCGCAACTGGGGATCGACGACGGTTCCTGTTGGCTATTCGGCATGGATGGCAAGGGAAACTTGAGATTGTGCGTCTCCAGGCCCCACCGGAACGAAAGCACGAGATTAGCAGCCTGCAAGCCGAATTAAAAACGTGGAATATCCCGCCCGAGGACTAAAGGCACCATCTAGCCGGCAAACCAACTGCGATTCAGTTAGCGTGCGCTGAATAGCTGCCAGAGTGTTTAGAGGCGATCATTTAACTTTAAGTTCTTGGGGTAATCCACGCACTGGGCGAGAAGGTAATCCGCAGCGGCCACAGCGGTAGCGAAGTTGGCTTCCTTGAGCTTGGCTTTCATGGTTGGCGATGAGCGGTCCATCATCTCCGCAATTTCATTGAGCGCATCTCCGAGTGGCTGAAAGTGTGGCTTAGAAAAATAAGCTACTTTGTCAGGAGATTTATTTTTGGCGCGGCGAAGTTGTGAGGCGATCACCCGGACATCTGTGGCCGCCCCGACGAAATTCAGGGGATCTGAAGATTGAACCCCTATTTGGATCATCTGCCTGTCCTCGTCGTCAGCTTCGCCAACCATTATCGTACGTCCACCCACTTTGCGATACCGGCGAATAAAGGCGGCTTGGTGCGTATCGATCAACCGATCTACCTCGGCGCCTTCCAGGAGTTGTGTCTGTTTGCCTATGAATGCGGCTTGGGCGCGGGCCTCTTCTGCCTGTTGTTTTAAAATGTCTCGATTGAGTTCGAACTCCCTCCTCGTCAGCCGCAGTTCCTGCCGTTGCAGAGCAAGCTCTTGTGACTGGACCATGGTGGCCACGAACAACCAAAGAAAGGCAAGTGGAGCGCAGATCCCTGCGACAAAATCGCCGAATGTGTTTAGCGCGAGGCTGGCCTTGTTGATTGGCAAAAGGCTATCCGGCCCGCTATTGCCTAGGATCGAGCCCAATGCCGTGAAATAAACTGCGGTTGCCGCAAACCCGAATACCACCCACCCAGATCGTGCCGATTTCTCGGTCTCTTCCTTTTCGGTCATCCGCTCCCTCTCTAATATCGACTGCCGCTTATAATCAAATCTCGCGCGGCTGTCCCCTTGCCGCCAGCCAGGCTGTAGAGCAGTTGAACCTCTTCGATGCTGTTGGCCCGGAAGGCCGCGCGGATCTCCGGCACGTCGTTGATTGACAGACAGTCTGGTCGCGATTGCCTCGAACTGGTCACCGCCGAAAAGCTCCTTGGCGTAGTCGCCGTCGCTGCCGAAATAGGGCGGGTCAAGCTAGAACAGGGTTTCGGCCGGTCGTAGCAGTCGATGAAGGCGGACCAGCCAAGCTGCTCGACTAAGACGCCAGCGAGCCGGTCACGGAGGTCAGCTAAGAGGGCTGTCGTCAGGTTGAAACCGGCCGATGAAGTCGGGCCGAGAGCCCGGCGGGCTACCCTGCCGAACGCGAGGCGCGGTGAAGATAAAGGAAGCGACCCAGGCGGGCGTAGGAAGCGAATGTTGTTGCGCGGACTTTCGCGCGTTGCGCGTTCATGTAGCATAGGAGGTCGAGGGCGCAAGGGGCAGACCCGATGGCTGTGCGAGGCCGTGGTGCGGGCGAGGGCGAGGACGTTGGCAGCGGCGTCAGCGAACGCTTGCTGTTTGCCGCTCCCCCGCCTGTCCTGCCGGCACCGGCATTGCTACCCGCTCCGCGCTTCGATGCTCCGTCGCTGCCGGCCAGCGACCCAGCAACGGTTCTCGTGCCCGCGGGCGAGCCCATCGTACGCCTGCCCAGGCGTTTCCGCCTCTCGTCACCGTCCCGTATCCGCAACAGCGTAACCTCGGCGGCCGGCCTGGAACTCGACCGTGGCATCGCCTTCCTGCTGGTGCCGGTGTTCCTCGCATGCGGGGTGGTCGTGTATTTCGCGATGGCGGTGGAGCCGGCCTTTCCACAGCCGATCGCACTCGTGCTCCTCGCGGCCCTTTGTGCCGTCGTCTCGCGCTCTTGGCCCAGAGCCCGCCTGTGCTTCATGGTGGCGTTGTTCTGCGTGCTTGGCGTGCTTGCCGCCAAGTTCGAGACCTGGCGTGTCGGGACGCATGTGCTCGGTTCTGAAATCTCGACGCGGCTGACGGGTCGCGTCGTATCGTACGAACCCATGGCTAGCGGCCGCATCCGGCTGACAATCGATGTGATCTCAACCGCCAGGCCGACGCTGCGCTACATGCCGGAACGGGTCCGCGTTTCGGCGATGAAGATACCGGATGAGCTGGCCGCCGGTTCCGAGATCACCGGCTATGTGCGGTTGCTGCCGCCGACCGGCCCGGTGCGGCCCGACAGCTATGATTTCTCCTTCGACAGCTATTTCGCCGGTATCGGCGGCAGCGGCTTCTTTCTCGGCAATCCGAAGGTCGTGGCTTCGGGCAGCATGCCGCTTGCCGCGCGGCTTTCTTCCGCGATCGAAGACGCGCGCGAATCCATCGCCGACCATATCCGCAGCCGCATCGGCGGCGCCGAGGGCGAGATTGCTGCTGCGCTGATCGTTGGCGTGCGCGCCGGCATTCCCGAGGAGATCAACGAAGCGATGCGGCGTACAGGCATCTACCACATCATCTCCATCTCGGGGCTGCATATGGCGTTGGTCGCCGGCACCATCATGGCGCTGCTACGCGGCGCCTTTGCGCTGTTTCCCGACTTCTCATCGCGACGGCCGGTCAAGAAATATGCCGCGGCCGCCGCGCTTTTTTCGATTGCGGCCTACCTCGTCTTTTCCGGCATTGTGGTAGCGGCCGAACGCAGCTTCATCATGCTGGCGGTGATGCTTATCGCCGTGCTGTTCGACCGGGCCGCGCTCACCATGCGCAACCTGGCGATCTCGGCCATCGCGGTCATTCTGGTGTCGCCACACGAGGTGGTCGGTCCGAGCTTCCAGATGTCCTTCGCCGCGACGGCGGCCCTTGTCGGCGCCTATGCCGGCTGGTCCGACTACCGCGCCGGCAGGGCCACCACGCCGCCGCCTCGGCGGTCGCCGCTACGCCTCGCCACGCGAAAGGTCCTGCTGGGCATGGGCGGCCTGGCGATGACCTCAATCATTGCAGGGAGCGCCACGGCGCTTTTCGCCATATGGCATTTCCAGCGCGTGGCGCCGCTCAGCCTGTTCGCCAATCTGGCCATCATGCCCGTCGTCTCACTGGTCGTCATGCCCTTCGCCGTCCTCAGCGCGCTGGCGATGCCGTTCGGCGCGGATGGACCTTTCCTCTACGTGATGGGCAAGGGGCTGACGGCGATGATCGCCCTGTCCGCGTGGATCTCCGAGCGCTCGCCGATCGATGCGGTGGGGTTGATTTCGCTGAGATCTGTCCTTTTGGTGACGATCGCCCTCGTCATTGCCAGCATGGCGACGACCTGGTTGCGGCTCGCGGCAATTCCTTTTGCGCTCGCCGGCTTGCTAACAACAACGCAGACGCGCGTACCCGACGTATTGATCTCGGAGGACGCACGGCTGGTCGCGCTGCCGATCGGCAGCGGTGAACTCGCGGTCAACCGGGCACGCCCGAATGAGTTCACCATCGACAACTGGAAACGCGCGCTCACATCAGAGGCTATCGTCGCGCCGGAAACACCTGGAAAGAACGATCCGCAATTCGACATTGCCGATCCGGCCGACCTGCCGCCGGGCATGCCCTTCATTTGCACGGACGGTCTCTGCCTCGCCAGGCATCCATCCGGCGCGATCATTGCGCAAGCCAAGGACCGCGATACCGCACGGCCAGCCTGTGCCTTCGCCAGCTTGATCGTCATCGACGACGCCACCGCCCATAATCCCTGCTACTACGACCGGCTGGTCCTCGTCGTCACCAAACGGCAACTGGCGCGCGCGGGAAGTGCGGCCGTCTATTTCGATCCACAAGCGGCAACACGCGCCGAAATCCGCTTCGCCGTCGAAAAATCATACCGGCCCTGGCACGTGCAGCGGAAATTTTCACGCGCGGCGCGCGGCCTGCCGCCATACCGCAGGGCCGACAATCCAAAAGCCGGCACCAAGGGCGCAACTCAGTAGCGGCGGATCAGCCCAACGAGCTTGCCCTGCACCTTGACCCTGTCTGGTCCGAAGATGCGCGTCTCGTAGGCCGGATTGGCGGCTTCCAGGGCGATCGAGGCGCCCTTGCGGCGGAACCGCTTCAGCGTTGCTTCCTCCTCGTCGACCAGGGCCACCACGATCTCACCGGGGCTCGCCGTATCGGCGTTGCGGATGATCACCGTGTCGCCGTCGAAAATGCCAGCCTCGATCATCGAATCGCCTTTGACCTCGAGCGCATAATGCTCGCCGCCCATGATCATATCCGGCGGCACCGAAATCGAATGCGTCTGGTGCTGGATAGCATCGATCGGCACGCCAGCGGCGATGCGGCCCATTACCGGGATCGAAACGGCGGCGACGACATCGTCGTCATTGCCGGCTGCAGGGACGCGCGACGATGTCGGCTTGCCCTGCCGAGGGGCACCTTGCCCAAGACTGCCCTGGATGACACTCGGCGAGAACTTGCGTGCCGCATTGAGGCCGGGGGCGATCGAGTCAGGCAGGCGTAGCACCTCCAGCGCACGGGCCCGGTTGGGCAAACGGCGAATGAAGCCGCGCTCCTCCAGCGCCGTAATCAGTCGGTGGATTCCGGATTTGGAAGCCAGGTCGAGCGCTTCCTTCATCTCGTCGAAGGAAGGTGGGATACCGCTTTCCTTCAACCTTTCGTGGATGAACATAAGCAGTTCGTGTTGTTTGCGTGTCAGCATAGCGACCCCCAACAGAATCAGAAAACAAACCCAGAACAGACACTATCTGTTCCAGTTGTGTTCCGCAACTGTTTAAAGTTTAATGAATGCGTTAAGGCTCGGGAAACAAACGACGTCCCCTGCCGGCGCACCGTATTTTCGCCGCCGCGAGCCTCATCGCCTTGATTCTGCTTTCGTTTGCGCCCTTCTGGCGTCCCGGAAGGGCGCATTGGCATCGGCCGTCCGTCGGCAAAGGGCACGGAAGTGAACCCCTATCGAATGTGCGGTTTGGTCAATGCACCGTGAACGAAACGAACTCAAAACGCCAACCTCGGGGTTAAGTCCCGGTTTCCACCGCCTGGTCAGGCTGCTTCTCGCCGGTGGAGCCTTGCTGCGCGCAACCAGGTAATGGAAGAACAGTCGATACGTGTCCGGCGTTGCGTTGGATTTTTTGGGGGAGCAGGCAAATCATGACGGGAATTCCCGATCTCGTGGCCGTAAAGGCGATGGATGCCGCGGATCCGCTGCGCGCGATACGCGACCGCTTTGTGTTGCCGCAAGGAGTGATCTATCTCGACGGCAATTCGCTAGGAGCTGCTTCACGTGCCGCCTTCGATGAATTGCGCAAGGCCGCGACCGAAGAATGGTCGCATGATCTCATCCGCGCATGGAACACGGCCCGCTGGTTCAACATGCCGCTTGAACTTGGCGACCAGTTCGGGCGCCTGATCGGTGCCGCGGTCGGCCAGACGGTGGTCTGCGACACGACGTCGGTCAACATCTACAAGCTGCTGCACGCGGCCATGGCCATGCGACCGGAGCGGCAGGCCATCGTCGCCGAGGGCGATAGTTTTCCGACAGACCTCTACATGGCTGAGGGTGTGGTTTCGACGCGAAAAGATGCGCTGCTGCGCCTCTCGGGGGTCGACGCGCCGACCATCGAGGAACTGATCGACGATCGCACCGCCGTGGTGCTGGTCAATCACGTCAACTACAATCGGGCGAACTGCGCGACATGCCGGCTCTGACGCGCAGGGCCCAGGAAGCCGGGGCGATGATCGTCTGGGATCTCTGCCACACCGCTGGCGCGATGCCAGTCGAGCTCGACAAAGCAAACGCCGATTTTGCCGTTGGCTGCACCTATAAATATCTGAATGGCGGCCCGGGCGCGCCTGCCTTCATCTATGCGGCTGAGCGGCATCTTTCCGACATCCAGCAGCCGCTCACCGGCTGGTGGGGCCATGCACGGCCCTTCGCCTTCGAGCCAGGCTATGCGGCCGGCACCGGCATCCGCCGGTTTCTGTGCGGCACCCAGCCGATCCTTTCGATGCGCACGCTGAAGGGCGCGCTCGACATCTGGGACGATGTCGACATGACTGCGGTGCGCAAGAAGAGCATCGCACTGGCCGATCTGTTCATCGAGCTTGTCGAGGCAAAGTGCGGCACTTACGGTCTCACGCTCGAAAGCACGCGCGATGGGGAAAAACGCGGCAGCCAGATTTCATTCATGCATGAGCATGGCTACCAGATCATGCGCGCGCTGATCGAACGTGGTGTGATCGGCGATTTTCGCGCGCCATCGACCATGCGCTTCGGCTTCACCCCGCTCTATGTCGGCTATGCCGATGTCTGGCAGGCCGTCGAAGTGCTTGAGGACATCCTGCGCACCGGTGCGTGGAAGGATGCGCGCTTCGCCATCAAGGCGGCTGTCACTTGAGATTGATGCGAGAGCTGGAATCGTGAGGCTGGCGATGATGCGCCGCGCGATGCTCGCGGCTAGGTTGCAAGGCCATATTGCCAGGGAGGGCGCAGGGTGTTCGAACGTCATATTGCCGATTGGGACAACGCCTATGCCAACGGCGCCAACATAGCCGGCAGCGATCGCTGGCCGGCGGCCTGGGTCGAGCCCGCGCAGGTTTTCCGCGAGGCGCTTTCGACCGAGGGCAGGGCGCGGCTCGACCTGGCCTATGGCGATAACCCACGCAACCGGTTCGATCTTTTCCTGCCGGCCACCAAGCCGAAGGGGGTCGTGGTGTTCGTCCATGGCGGCTACTGGATGGCATTCGACAAGAGTTTCTGGTCACATCTTGCCGCGGGCGCTGTTGATCGCGGCTATGCAGTTGCCATGCCGTCCTACACGCTCTGTCCGCAGATACGCATTGGCAGCATCGTCAAGGAAGTCGGCGCGGCGATAGGCAAGGCGGCGGCGATGGTCGCAGGGCCGCTGATGCTGACCGGGCACTCGGCCGGCGGCCATCTTGTTAGCCGGATGGTTACCAGGACAACGCCGCTGGCGCCCGAAGTGGTCCGGCGCGTTCGTCACGTGGTGTCGATCTCGGGGGTGCATGATTTGCGCCCGATCATGCGCACCGGCATGAACGAGACGCTGGCGATCGATGAGGCCGAGGCGCAGGCCGAAAGTCCGGTGCTGCTGCGCCCGATGGAAAAGGCCCGCCTGACCTGCTGGGCCGGCGGCGGCGAGCGCGCCGAATTCCTGCGCCAGAGCGCGTTGCTGGCCAACATCTGGATCGGCCTGGGTGCCGCGACCAGCTCCGTGGTCGAGCCCGACCGGCATCATTTCAACATCATCGACGGTTTGGCCGATCCAGACCATCCGCTGACCCGGACCTTGACCTCGGAGTGAGGCAGGTTCAGCGTAGCATCAGCACGTCGCAGGGGGAGCCCGCCGCCGCAGCAGGCGCGAACGGCGCGCGGACGATCAGCCCGTTGGCATCGGCCAGCATTTTCAGCATCGAGGAGTCCTGGATGCCGAACGGCGTCGCCACGAGCGCACCGGCGTCGTCTGTGACAACAGCCCGCACATAATCTTGCCTGAGATCGTTGGCCGGCATGGCAGCACCGAGCCGTGCCCGACGGATATCCTGCTGAAAGGCGCGGCCGCCGAGCCGCGCCAGCAGCGGCTTCAGGAAGAGCTGAGCGCAGACCAGGCTCGCCACGGGGTTGCCGGGCAGGCCGATGCAGCGAATGTCGCCCAGCCGCCCGAACATCAGCGGCTTGCCCGGTCGCATGGCGATCTTCCAGAAATCGAGCGTCATGCCTTGCCCGGTCAGCACGTCATGGACGAAGTCGTGGTCGCCGACCGAGGCACCGCCCAGCGTGACGATGACGTTCGCGCCAGCCTTCACGGCCTTTTCAACCAATGCCGCGATCGCCTCCCTGCGGTCCGGCGCGATACCGAGGTCGAGCGCCCGCGCACCGACCGACTGTGCGGCGGCAGCGACACCATAGGCGTTAGAGGAGATGATCTGGTCGGGGCCAAGCTCGCTGCCCGGCGGCAGCAATTCGTCGCCGGTGGCGATGATGGCGACCAGCGGCCGTTTGACCACGCCGACCTCGGGGTGATTGGCCGATGCCGCCAGCGACAAGGCGGCCGAATCGAGCAGGCGGCCTTTGGGCAGCAGGACATCGCCCTTGGCGAAATCGAGCCCAAGGCGGCGGATGTTGCGCCCCTGCACCGTCGGCTCTGTCACTTCGACGCTGCCGCCGCCGAGGTCGCGGACGTTCTCCTGGATGACGATAGTGTCGGTGCCTTCGGGAAGCGGCGCGCCGGTAAAGATGCGCACGGCCTGCCGCTGCTGCACCGTTCCGGCAAAGCCGCGTCCGGCCGGCGCTATGCCGATCACCGAAAGCCTTGCGGGTAGGGACGCGATGTCAGCCGCCCGCACGGCATAGCCGTCCATGGCGGAGGCGTTGAACGGCGGCTGGGTGCGGAGCGCCACAACCGGCTCCGCCAGCACGCGGTCGGCGGCATCCAGCAGCGCGACACGTTCGCCCGGCAGTGCAACTGCTCCGTCCAGCAGGCGCTCGAGCGCCTCGGCAACTGGGACCAGCGCCATTAGCGGCCTGCCTCGGTGGCCCCGGTGATCTTGTAGTCGCCGGATTTACCGCCGGTCTTTTCAACCAGCCTGATGCCGGAGATGACCATGGCGCGGTCGATCGCCTTGGCCATGTCGTAGATGGTCAGGCAAGCGACCGAGACGGCACTCAAGGCCTCCATTTCAACGCCGGTCTTGCCAGTGACGCGGGTCAAAGCCGTCACCTTCAGGCCGGGCAGTGCGGCGTCCGGCTCGATATCGACAGATATCCTGGTTAGCAGCAGCGGATGGCAAAGCGGGATCAGTTCATGCGTCTTCTTGGCCGCCATGATGCCGGCAATGCGGGCGGTGCCCAGCACATCGCCTTTCTTGGCATCGCCGGCGAGGATCATGCCCAATGTCTCGGGCCGCATCGCGACAAAACCTTCCGCGACTGCCGTGCGCACCGTCTCAGCCTTGCCGCCGACATCGACCATGTTGGCTTCGCCCTGCGCGCCAAGATGGGTGAGGGCGGCCGCCATCTCAGATCGCCTCTGCCGGCGCCTTGCCCGTCAACAGCAGGCGCGTTGCCGCAGCCACGTCCTGTTGACGCATCAGGCTCTCGCCGACCAGGAAAGTAGCGATGCCGCTCCGCTCCAGCCGGCGGCAATCGTCATGCGAAAAGATTCCGCTCTCACTGACTAGAAGGCGGCCGCCCGGCACCATCGGTACCAGCCGTTCCGAGGTCTCGAGGCTGGTTTCGAAAGTCCGGAGATTGCGATTGTTGATGCCGATCAGCCGCGACGACAGCCGCAGCGCACGTTCCATTTCCGCCTCATCATGCACTTCGACCAGCGCGTCCATGCCGAGCCCGAAAGCTGTCGCTTCGAGTTCTCTTGCCAACGCGTCGTCGACGCTGGCCATAATGATCAGGATGGCATCGGCGCCCCATGCCCTGGCCTCGTAGACCTGATAGGGGTCGAACAGGAAATCCTTGCGTAAGGTAGGCAACTCGACGGCAGCGCGCGCAGCGGTGAGGAATTCGGGCGCGCCTTGGAAAGAGGGTGTGTCGGTCAGCACCGAAAGGCAGGCGGCACCGGCTTTCGCATAGGCCCTGGCCAGCGCCGGCGGATCGAAATCGGCGCGGATCAGGCCTTTGGATGGGCTAGCTTTCTTGATTTCGGCAATCAGCGCAAACCCGCCGGATTTGCGCGTTGCTTCAAGGGCGGAAAGAAATCCGCGCGGCGCGTCGGCATCCGTCGCCCGTGCCTTGATCTCGGCCAATGGCACGCGTGCCTTGGCCGCCGCGATCTCGTCGCGCTTGTAAGCCTCGATCTTGCGCAGGATGTCGGACATGGTTTTAACCGTTCGAAATCTCGACCAGCCTGTCGAGCACTTTCAGCGCGCGGCCGCTGTCGATGGCCTGCGCCGCCGTTACCATGCCGTCGGCAAGCGTCGTCGCCTTGCCGGCTACCACCAGCCCGGCGCCGGCATTCATCAGCACCGTATCGCGAAAGGCGCCAGCGGCGCCGCCCAGCATGTCGCGCAGTGCCTGGGCGTTGTGGGCGGCGTCGCCGCCGCGCAACTCGTCCTTGGTGTGACGCGTCAGCCCGACTGCTTCCGGGGTCAGCACAAAGCTGCGTATCTCGCCGCCGGCCAATTCGGCGACCTGCGTTTCGCCGGTGGTGGTGATCTCGTCATAGCCGTCGCCATGGACGACCCAGGCGTGGTCGGCGCCAAGCTCCTTCAACGTTTCTGCCACCGGCATGATCCATTCGGGCAGGAACACGCCGACCATCTGCCGTCTGACACTGGCCGGATTGGAAAGCGGGCCCAGCAGATTGAAGATGGTGCGGGTGCCGAGCTCGACCCGGGTCGGGCCGACATGCTTCATCGCCGGGTGATGCGCCGGCGCGAACATGAAGCCAACGCCGGCCTCGTGAATGCAGCGGCCGATCGTCTCCGGAGGGATGTCGATCTTGACGCCCAATGCGATCAGCACATCGGCGGCGCCGGTCAGCGAGGACAGTCCGCGATTGCCGTGCTTGGCGACGGGCACGCCGCTGCCGGCGATGACGAAGGCGGATGCGGTCGAAATGTTGACGCTGTGCGAATTGTCGCCGCCGGTGCCGACAATGTCGATGGCGCCCTCGGGGGCTTCGACGCGCAGCATCTTGGCGCGCATGGTGGCGACAGCGCCGACGATCTCGCTGACGGTCTCGCCGCGCACGCGCAATGCCATCAGGAAGCCGCCTATCTGGCCCGGAGTAGCATCGCCCGACATGATAATGTCGAAGGCCTCGCGCGCCTCCTCGAAAGAAAGAGCGCTGCCGGCGGCGACCTTGGCGATGTGGATCTTCAGTGCGCTCATCTGGCCAGGGCTTGGGTTACGGCCGTCTGATCGATGCGGACGTCATATTGCGTCTGCAACTGCGCTACCAACTGGTCGAGCAGGTCGTCGGACATGCCGGATGTGAAGGATTTCTGTGCGTCCTGGGGTACTGAGCTGGCGTCGGCCCCGGCGGGCTCGAATACCTCGGCAACCTTGAACAAGATCTGTCCGTCGCCGGTGGGCGAGGGGATCAGCCCGGTGCCGCCTTCGCCGACGCCGAACATCGCGGCGGCCCCTTCCTTGCCGAAATCGACGTCGTCAGCATCGCGCTTGACGCCGCGCTTGGTCTGTTTTTCGAGCTTGAGCTCACCGGCGATCACCTCCAGCGTGGCGCCGGCCTTGAGACGCTTCTCGAGCTCTTGTGCTTTTGCGGTGAGCCGTTTGGTGGTCTCCGCCGCGGTCCAGTCGGCCACGACCTTCTGGCGGACTTCGTCCAACGTGCGGTCACGGGCCGGCGTGATCGCGCTCACGTCGTAGAAGACGAAGCCGTTATCGGCGGTGGTGAGACCTTCATTGTCGGTTCCGGGTTCGGATTCGAACACCGCCTTGATGAGCGCCGGCGATTCTGGCAGGTCTTTGACGATACTTCCATCCGGCCGTTGGCCGGTGCGGTCGATGGCGTCGATGGTGACGACCTTCAGCTTCAATTTGGCGGCTGCCTCGGCGAGCGAACTGCCCGAGGCGCGCGTATCCTCGTAATTGTCGTGCACGTCCAGCAAGATGCGGCTTGCCTCGCCCAGTGCCAGGTCCTTGCGGATCTGCTCGGATACTTCGGCCAGCGGCTTCACCACTTCCGGCTTGATCTCGGTGACGCGCAGCAGAACGGGACCAAATGCGCCTTGTACGACCGGGCTGACCTCATTGACGTTGAGCTTGAAGGCAGCGTCGGCGACCGCCTTGTCGGCGATCTTGTCCTTGGCCAGCGTGCCGAGCAGCGTGTCGGCCGGGGTCTTGCCCTCGGCGGCGACGATCTTGTCGAAGGTCGCGCCGGTCCTGAGCGAACCGAGCGCCGCCTTTGCGGCATCAGGCGTCTTGAATACAAGCTGCTCGATGGTGCGCATCTCCGGCGTGGTGTAGCGCGCCTTGTTCTTGTTGTAGTCGTCGCTGACCTGTTGGTCGGTCACCGCGCTCAAATCCATGATGTCTTCCGGCTCGAGCCTGACATAGGAGAACTTGCGGTATTCGGGAGCGGCGTAGGTTTTCTTGTTTTCCTCGAAATAGGCCGAAAGCACGCTGTCGGACGGCGCTTCTATCGGCTCGACAAGCGATTTCGGCAAGGTCAGGTAGTCGATGGTGCGATCTTCGCCGCGATAGAGCGCGACCGCCTTGAAGAATGTATCAGGGGCCTTGAGGCCGTCCGAAACCGCCTCGACGATCTGCTGGCGGACCGCGACTTGGGCGCGGTTCTTCAAATAGTCTTCCGGCCGCATGCCGATCTGCCGAAGCAGGTACTCGAACGTTCTCCTGTCGAAGGTTCCGGCGGGCCCTTTGAACGCCGGGTCTTCACGCGTCAGTTCGGCGAGCCGGTCCTTGGACAGGCCGAGGCCGAGCTTGCGGGCCTGCTCGTCGAGGACGGCACCCGATACGAGTTGCGCCAGCACCTGGTTGTCGATGCCGAGCGCCGTCGCCTGCTCACGGCTGATGCGCTGGCCAAATTGCTGCGACATGACGCTGAGCTGGCGATCGTAGGCGAGGCGGTATTCGTTGATAGAGACCTTGGTGCCTCCGGCCGTGATCACGGCGTCATGGCCGGCAAGACCGCCCATCAGCCGTCCCGAGATACCCCAGACGGCGAAGCTCAACACCAACAATGACAGCAGCAGTTTCGCGACCCAGGTCCCCGCCGCACTTCTCAACATACCAAGCATGAGTACTTCCGATTTTTTGCGCATTTCGCATGCGCCGAGTCTGAAACAAGCGCAATAGCGCCCTTCCTGCTCACTGTCGATTGCTTTGTGGCCTGATTTTGATAGTGAGGGCCAGCTGGAAATTGCCCGGAGAAACAATCCCATGACGCCTGGAATCCGCCCGCTCGTCGCCGGCAACTGGAAAATGAACGGTACCAGCGCCTCGCTCAACGAGCTCAGGATGATTGGCAACGGCTTCATGAGCGGGCTCGACGCCGAGACCGAAGCGGTGCTCTGCGTGCCGGCGACCTTACTTGCGCACGCCGCCGAGATTCTGTCGCGCACACCGGTGCGGGCCGGCGGAGAGGATTGCCACACCGAGGAAAGCGGCGCCTATACCGGCTGCATTTCGGCCGAGATGCTGAAGGATGCAGGAGCCAGCCATGTCATTGTCGGCCATTCCGAATGCCGCGCCGATCGCAAGGAGGACGATGCCTTAGTGCAGGCCAAGGCCTCTGCCGCATGGCGTGCCGGGCTGGTGGCCATCGTCTGCATTGGTGAGACAAGAGCCGAACGCGAAGCAGGAGCCACGCTCGACGTGCTGTCGCGCCAGGTCGCTGGCTCGGTCCCGCCAAACGCCACGGCCTCCAACACCGTCATTGCCTATGAGCCAATATGGGCGATTGGGACCGGCTTGACCCCGACCGCCGCCGACGTCGCCGAGGCACATGCGCATATCCGCGAAGAACTGGCCCGGAAGCTCGGCAATACGGCGGCCAAGATGCGCATTCTCTACGGCGGCTCGGTCAAGCCGTCCAACGCCGTCGAGTTGCTCGGCGTCAGGAATGTCGATGGCGCGCTGGTCGGCGGCGCCAGCCTAAAGGCGGCGGACTTCCTCGGCATCGCGGAAGCCTATCGAAACATCGCTTGATACAAGGGCTGCTTGCTGCATTTGAGCGGACGGCCGGCGCCGAAATCGTTGCAAAGGACGCATTGCTTCCCATATTCCGGCCACGGGCTTGGAAATGCCGTCAAAGCATTGTATTGAGCCGCCTCCAAATCAGCGGCCGCACAAGGCCTTGCCAGGGTAAATTATGGAAACCGTACTGATCGTCGTCCACCTCATGGTCGTGCTCGCGCTTGTCGGCGTGGTGCTGCTGCAGCGCTCCGAAGGCGGCGGCCTCGGCATCGGCGGCGGATCGGGCTTCATGACCGCGCGTGGCGCCGCCAATGCGCTGACGCGGGCGACGGCGATCCTGGCCGCAGCTTTCTTCGTCACTTCGCTGACACTGTCGATCGTAGCGCGCTATGGCGAGAAGCCGATCGACATTCTCGATCGCGTGCCGGCGACCTCGGACGGGGCAGGCAAGGGCGTACTCAACCAATTGCCCGGAACCACGACGCCGACGCCGCCTTCGGGCACCACGGCGCCGACCCCGCCGTCCGGCAATGGCGCGGCAACGACGCCGCCGGCAACCGCTCCGGCGACGCCGCCAGCGACAAACGGCGCCACCGCGCCGGCCACGCCGCAGGTCCCCAACCAGTAATCGGGCATCTTATGCCGCGATCTGTTGTCGTTTGAACACAGTCGGGGCAAATGCCGCACGATCACGAAGATTCGACCGCACCGCGCGCTTGAGGCGCTTCCGGCTAATCGATTATAGGTTGCACGCGGCATTCTCGGCGTCCTTGGGGGGCGCCGGGCGACGCCGTGGGCAACAAGCATTGAACGATCGGATCTTCCCCATGCAGCTTCGCAGCTTCATTTTTGCCGGCCTTTGTGCCGTGCTCAGCCTAGGTGCGCCCGCTTACGCGGCCATGCCGACGGCAAACTCGGCCCATAAAGCCGCAGCAACAACCGACGTCGTCAACGTCGCTGCCAAAAGCGATGCGGCGCAATTGAAGCTTCTCAAGAAGAAGAAAGATCCGACGCCGGACGACCTTGCGCAGATCCGCAAGATCGAAGCCAAGATCGCAGCCGACAAGGAAGCCGCTCGCGCCAAAGCACTCGAAGCCAGGAAGCTGGCGATGCGGGAGGCGGCGAAAGCCAAAGCCGATGCGGAACGGCAGGCATTCCTTGCCAAGAAGAGCCAGCCGCTCGCGGCGGCGAAGGTGGCTGACGCTACGCCAGCCAAGAAGAAGAAGACCCTCAACATCATCGAACCGATTGCGCCGATCCAGTCGGCCGAGCCGATCCCGGCCGAGGCCATGAACGTTGCCCTGACCGGCAACAATGGCGAGTTGCGCAGCGAACCGGTGGGGCAGAAGCCGCAGAGCGTCGGGCTGTTCGCGGGACTGTTCGGCGGCACATCTTCGTCGTCAATGTCGCTGCTTCCGGAAACACGCGCGCTCGACGCCGCGCTCGAAAGGAAGCAGGCCAAGCGGCAGTTCAAGGTCAAGCCGGAATTCGTGCCGCAGGAGGTCGAATTCACCGGCTACAACCCGGGCACCATCGTCATCGATACCAGCGCTCGCCGTCTCTACCTCGTCGAATCATCGTCAACCGCCCGCCGTTATGCCATCGCGGTCGGCCGGGAAGGCCTGCAGTTCAAGGGTACGGTTGCCGTCGGCGACAAGCAGGAATGGCCGCGCTGGATTCCGACGCTGGATATGCAAAAGCGCGAACCCAAGCACTATGGCCAGTACAAGGACGGTATGCCCGGCGGCGGCGACAATCCGCTCGGTGCGCGCGCCATCTATCTTTACGACGGCAAGAAGGATACCCACCTGCGCATTCACGGCACCATCGCGCCGCAGTCGATCGGAACCAGCGCCTCCAATGGCTGCTTCCGCATGATCAACGAGCACGTCATGGACCTTTACCGCCGGGTGAAAGTAGGCACCAAAGTCGTCATCATCTGACGCTTTGACAGATCGTGCCAAAAGGGCCGGCCTCGCCGGCCCTTTTGTTTGATACGCCAACGACCAGAGCGCCTTCTTGGGAAAAAGCCTTCGCGGCGGTTTTTTCTCTGGCGGAATCAATTCGGCCGCGTTAAGCGATGACTCCCATGGCGCGATATGTATTCATCACAGGCGGCGTGGTTTCCTCACTTGGAAAAGGCATTGCTGCGGCGGCCCTTGGGGCTCTCTTGCAGGCGCGGGGCTATCGCGCACGTATCAAAAAGCTCGATCCCTATCTCAATGTCGATCCCGGCACGATGTCGCCCTATCAGCACGGCGAAGTCTTCGTGACCGATGACGGGGCCGAGACCGATCTCGATCTTGGCCATTATGAGCGCTTCACCGGCCGCTCGGCCAACCAGCAAGACAACATCACCACCGGCCGGATCTATAAGAACATCATCGAGCGCGAGCGGCGCGGCGACTATCTCGGCGCCACCGTGCAGGTCATTCCGCACGTCACCGACGAGATCAAGAACTTTGTCCTCAACGGCAATGACGATTACGATTTCGTGCTGTGCGAGATCGGCGGCACCGTCGGCGACATCGAAGCGATGCCGTTCCTGGAGGCGATCCGCCAGCTCGGCAACGACCTGCCGCGCAACAATGCCGTTTACGTCCACCTGACCTTAATGCCTTACATTCCGACGGCGGGCGAACTGAAGACCAAGCCGACGCAGCATTCGGTCAAGGAGTTGCGCGGCATCGGCATTGCACCCGACATACTGCTGGTCCGCGCCGACCGGCCGATCCCCAAGGAAGAGCGCAGAAAGCTGTCGCTGTTCTGCAATGTCCGCGAAAGCGCCGTCATCCAGGCGCTCGACGTCCCGCACATCTACGACGTGCCGATGGCCTATCACAATGAAGGGCTCGACTCGGAAGTGCTGGCCGCCTTCGGCATCGATCCGGCGCCGAAGCCGCGCATGGAACGGTGGCAAGCGGTGTCCAACCGCATCCACAATCCGGAAGGCGAAGTGACCATTGCCGTCGTCGGCAAATATACCGGCCTCAAGGACGCCTACAAATCGCTGATCGAGGCGCTGTCGCATGGCGGCCTCGCCAACCGGGTGAAGGTCAAGCTCGACTGGATCGAAAGCGAGATATTCGAGAAGGAAGACCCGGCGCCGTGGCTGGAGAAGGTCCATGGCATTCTCGTCCCCGGCGGTTTTGGCGAGCGCGGCTCGGAGGGCAAGATCCTGGCGGCGAAGTTCGCGCGCGAGCGCAAGGTGCCGTATTTCGGCATCTGCTTCGGCATGCAGATGGCCTGCATCGAGGCGGCGCGCTCGCTGGCCGGCGTCGAGCACGCATCATCGACCGAGTTCGGCCCGACCGAGGAGCCGGTCGTCGGCTTGATGACCGAATGGCTGAAGGGCAACATGCTGGAAAAGCGCAGGGAAACCGGCGACCTTGGCGGTACCATGCGGCTTGGTGCCTACCAGGCCGACCTCGCCAAGGGATCGAAGATCGCTGCGATCTATGGCGATACCCAGATTTCCGAACGCCATCGTCACCGCTACGAGGTCAATGTCGACTACAAGGAGCGGCTCGAGAATTGCGGCCTGGTGTTTGCCGGCATGTCGCCGGACGGCGTGCTGCCGGAAACGGTCGAATATCCAGACCACCCCTGGTTCATCGGCGTGCAGTACCATCCCGAGCTGAAAAGCCGGCCGCTCGATCCACACCCGCTGTTTGCCAGCTTCATCGAGGCGGCGGTAGAGCAGTCGCGGCTGGTCTAGACTAGCCGCCCATGCAAACTTACGTCGCGCTGCTCTACAGCATTGTCCTGGGCGAGGGGCGGCGGGTCGTCATGTCCGATCTGAAGGCGATGGCCGAAGGCCTGGGCCTGAATAACCCGCGCACGCTGGTGGCGACCGGCAATCTTGTTTTCGAGGCGCAAGAAACAGAACTTGCGGCGTTGGAGCAGCGGCTGGAGGCGGCGTTCGCAAAGACTTTCGGCCGCCACGTCGACATCATCGTGTGCCGCGCCGACGGCTGGCTGAGGCTGGCGGCCGGCAATCCGTTCCCAGCCGAATCGGCTGAGGCCGCGGACCAGGTGGCGGTGCGCGTGATGCGGGCGCCCGTTCGCGACGAGGCCGCCGCGGCGCTTGAGGCATATGCCGGCAAGGGCGAGAAGCTGCGGATTGTCGGCGGCGACATCTGGATCGTCTTTTCCCGCGAGACGCCGAGTTCGCGGCTGCTTGCAGCGGTCAGTCACAAACGCCTGGGCATCGGCACCTCGCGCAACTGGAACACTGTACGCCGCCTAGCCGAGATGGTCGCAGAATGAACGGGGCGGCTTGCGCCGCCCCGAATCGCTCAAGCCTTGGCTATCCTGGCTCCGGCACCGAGTGCCATCGTGCGCAGCACGTAATAGATGACGCCGGCAATTGCCACGCCGAAGAACCAGCCATAGACGCCCCACCATGACGGCAGCAGGCTGGTGAAGTTTGGCAGGATCGAGGAGAAGACCGCGCCGATACCGGCGGCGATGAAGGCATTGACATGCCAGCCGCCCTGGAAGCGGAATTCGCCATTCTCCCTGTAGAGCGCCTCGACATCGACCTCGCCCTTCCGGATCAGGTAATAGTCGACCATCATCACGCCGAAGATCGGCCCCATCGTCGCGCCGATGATGTTGACGAAGGAGGCAGCACTGCCTTCCCAGGGCGCGAAAGGATAAAGCACAAGCGCTATCAACGCCGCGATGTAACCGCCCTTCTTGAAGTCGATCTGGCGTGGAAAAACGTTGGAGAAGTCAAAGGCCGGCGACACGAAGTTCGCCACCACATTGATGCCGAGCGTCGCCACCGCAAAAGTCAGCGCTGCGAGCGCCGCCAGGAACCAGCTGTCGAACTTCGCCGAGATCTGGTCGGGATGCAGCAGCACTTCGCCATAAACGTCGAAGGCGGCGATCGTGGTGACGCCGGCGACAAGCGAGAACAGGATGAGATTGACCGGCAGGCCCCAGATGTTGCCCTTGCGCAGCGATGCCTTGTCCGGCGCATAGCGGGCGAAATCGCAGAAGTTGAGATAGAGGGCGGAGAAATAGGTCACCCAGATAGCCGCCACCGCAAACAGCGAGGTCCAGGAGCCCGGCGTGCCCGGCACGCCCGCGTCCTTCGTCTTTTCCAGCAGCACATCCATCGGGATGTCGCTGGTGAAGGCGAAGGTGCCTGCCTTGAAGCAAAGATAGATGGCCAGGATCAGCATCATCACCCACACCGCCGGTCCGGCCCAATCCTGGAAGCGGCGCACCGTTTCCATGCCCTTCTGGATGATCAGGAGCTGCAGCGCCCAGATGACGGCGAAGCAGATCACCTCGAGCCCGGAGTGGCCGAGGAAATGTGTGCTCTGGTTGAAGTCGGCGAACCACTGCGAGCGGATCAGCAGAGCTACGATCGCGCCTGAGGCAGCCGCCGTCTGCGCGCCGTACCAAAAGCAGGCGACTATGGCGCGCACCAGCGCCGGTATGTTGGCGCCCCAGATGCCGAAGGAGGCACGCGCCAGGACAGGGTAGGGCACCCCGGTCTTCACGCCGGCATAGCCGACCATGTTCATCAATGCATAGATGATCAGCGAACCGATACCGATGGCGATGATGAAGTTGACGAAGCCGCCGCAAAACAGGAACAGGCTGGCCGCCAGATAGTAGCCCCACAGGCTGTGGACATCCGACGTCCAGACGTTGAAGATCGAGAACGGTCCCCAGTTTCGAACCTTCGCCGGGGCGAGATCGTCATTGTACAGGTCCGGTGATGCGCCTTGTATGGTCATTGCTATGTCCTCCCCTCGTTATGGCACGCGCCTCCACGCATGGGAGCAGGTTAAGCCTGACGCAGGGGAACCGGCAAGCAGACGATTTGCCGGCTTTGGCCTTAAAGACATTCAATGAGAACCGCGCTTATCGGCCGGACGATGCCGTGGCTGCGATGTTGATCTTCGCCCTTGATTCGGTCTCTGCCTGCTTGTCGGCCGGTAGAGCACCGGAGACCGCCGATGTCTCGAAACTGGCCTTGAGCCAGGCTATTGCGCCGGTCACGTCGTCGAGGGCATAGTTTGCGGCCGTCGGCCCGTTCGGCTTCACGCGGATGGAGATGCCGCCAATTTCATTGATCGCCTCGAAACCGTGTTCGTCCGATGTATCGTCTCCGAGGAATATCGGCCGCCGGCCGACAAAGGGCGGAATGTCCATAAAACGCCGGATGGCTGCACCTTTGACGGCTTCCAGGGGCATGAGCTCGACGCCGGCGTTTCCCGGAAGCACCCGATAACCCTTCGGAAGCCGGGCCAATGCCTGTTCGACGAGCTGGATTGCGGGCGCAAGCAGTTGCGGTGCTGCTCTTGTATGAACGGCAAGGACCGGCCCCTTGCGCTCGACATAGACCTTGCCGCTGCCCAGTTCGGCCTCGATCTCGTCGGCAAGGGCGGCGATGTCGGCCGGCGCGTCGGCGGCATCGATGGGACCCGTCGGCGTCAGCCGGTGCTCCAGCCCATATAGTCCGGCGATCCGCAGCTTCAGCGGATGGAACAGCTTGTCCACGGCGGGGATCGATCGGCCGGTGATGAAAGCGACCGCACCATCCAGCCGCCGCTCGATGCGTCCAAGCAGATTGCGCAATTCCTCGCCGACGAACACCGCGTCGGGATGGGCAGCGTGTTCCAGCAAGGTTCCGTCGATGTCGAGGAAGAGCGCCCATTGCCCTTCCGACAGGTTCAACGCCGGCGGTTGTTCAAAGCTTTTCACGATGCTGCCTTCCGTGCCCGCTCGAACATCGAGATGACGTTGTTGGTGTTCGATGGCGGGCGCTCGCCGGTTCCGGTCACCCTGTCGAGATCGCCGCGTTTGCGCAGGCGCGCGGCGTCCAGCAGCATGCTGCCGGCCCAGCGGTAGACGTTGTTGTCGCGGACCATCTCACGCATCGGCCGCAAACGTTCGCGCTGCTCTTCCGGCGTCATCGTCAGCGCCTGCAACAGCGCCTCGCTCATCATGGCCGCATCGTAGGGGTTAACGATCAGTGCTTCCAGCAGTTCGCGCGACGCACCGGCGAAGGTGCTGAGCAAAAGCACGCCCTGTTCGTCGTCGCGCGCTGCGACGAATTCCTTGGCGACAAGGTTCATGCCGTCATGCAGGCTGGTGACCATGCAGATGTCGGCGGCGCGATAGACCTCGTAGACCTGCTCCTGCCGATGATGTTCGGCGACCATCAGGATAGGACTGTATGTCTCGCTGCCATAGCGCCGGTTGAGCTCGTCGGCATAGCGGCGGCATTCGTCGTGGAGTTGCTGGTAGGCGGGCAATGTCCCCCGGCTCGGCGCCGCGATCTGCAGGAAAACCACCTTGCCTATCCATTCGGGATATTTCGTGAACAATTCGTCCAAGGCATGGAAGCGATCGAGAATGCCTTTCGTGTAGTCGAGGCGCTCGACTCCGATGCACAGTTTGGTATCCGCTGACAGGCCGAATCTGTCGCGGACACGGGCGCGGCACTCCTCGACAGACGGCAGTTTTGCCAGCAATTGGGCCGGCCATTCTATGGAAATGGGATAGGCGTGGACCAATGTGGTCTGCCCACCATAGGAGATTGCCGCGTCTGCCCGTTCGATCCGGCTCTCCAGAAAGCGGTCGACACTTTCGGTGAAGTTGTTGGCATGGAATTGGGTATGAAAGCCGATGATCGAACTGCCGAGCAGTCCCTCCAGGATCCGCTCACGCCACGGACAGATGCTGAACACTTCCGAATTGGGCCAGGGGATATGCCAGAAGGTGATGACTATCGCGTCCGGCAGGCGCTGGCGAATCATGCGCGGCAGCAGCGCAAAATGGTAGTCCTGCACTAGCACGATCGGCCGTTCGTTGCGGGCTTCGGCAACCACCGTATCGGCGAATTTGCGGTTGACGGCCTCGTAGGCGTCCCAGTCCGAGGCGCGAAACACGGGGCGGGTGAAGGCGATATGGCAAAGCGGCCATAGCCCCTCATTGGCGAAACCCAGATAATAGCCTTGATATTCCTCCTCCGTCAGCCAGACCCTGCGCAGCGTGTAGGACGGATTGCCTGGCGGCACCTGCACCCGGTCGTCCTTGTCGACTGTGAGGCGGTCTGCCGTGCCGCCGCCATAGGCGATCCAGGTGCCGGCACAGGCGCGGGTGATGGGCTCGAGTGCCGAAACCAGCCCGCTGGCCGGCACTAAAAGTTGCACGCCGTCATCCTTGATGTTGTGGATGTAGGGTTCGCGGTTGGACACGACGATGACCTGTGCGTCCGGCAGGTCATCGGCCAGGATCTTGCGCAAGGTGTCGGGCGACCACGTGACGAGTGCCGCATCGGCCGATTGGCCGTTCTTTTCGAACTCGCGCAGCACCTTGCGTGCCGCTTCCGACGCGACATCCTCGCTCGGCGTGTATGCGGCCGCCGTTGCGCGGCCGCGGCGCTGGCGGGATATCGATAGGAGAATGGCAAAAGCGGAAAAGCCAAAACTTGCAATCAGCAAAACCCAGAGCAGGTTTACAGTATAATCTGACATCGAATGTGATCTCGCCTCCGGCCGGCCGATAGCCGTTTCTGTTTGTTTTTCTGGTTCGCTGCCGTGTGACGACGACAGCATCCCCCGCTGCCCATTTTGCAACGCACAAAGAGGCTATCGGTTCCGGACGATTGCAATGCCGGGCATCATTTCGATGCGTCGCAGCGCGGCGGCATCAAGTGCGCACGATGAGCGGCACCATCCCCTCATACCGATCGGCGAGAAAGGCGACGACCCGGTCGCCGACACGCTGGAATGTGAGGTCGACCACCGTCGAGCCGACACCCAGATGCCGCAATGTCAGCGTGTCGATGCCGATCGGCAGCCTTGGGCGGGTGACCCGGATTTCGCTCTTCCAGCCGTCGATTTCGAGGCCAAGGCAGGCCTGCATCAGCATGAAGGCCGATCCCGCCGACCAGGCCTGCGGCAGGCACGCGACGGGATAGGCGATCGGCGCTTCGCCCGGCGACCGGGTAAAGCCGCAGAACAGTTCCGGCAGCCGCATGTTGAAATGGACAGCCGATTCGAACGTGCCGCTCATCAGCCGGACCACGCTGTCGCGCACGCCGTAACGTGCCAGGCCGGCACCGCACATGGCGGTGTCGTGCGGCCAGATCGAGCCATTGTGGTAGGACATCGGATTGAAGAATATCGCATCGTCGGCCAGCGTCCTCACTCCCCAACCAGAGTGGAACGACGCGGAGAGCAGCTGATCGGCGACCATCTGCGCCCGTTCCGGCTCGGGCAGCCCGACATAGAGAAGATGGCCGGCATTCGACGTCCGTACCTTGCAGAGCTCGCCTGCACCATCGATCGCCAGTGCATAGAAATTGAGATCGTCCATCCAGAAATGGCGTTCCACCGCGGCGCGCATGGTTTCGGCGCGTTCCTCCCAATGATCGGCCTTGTCGTCCTCGCCGCGGCGGCGGGCGAGCGCCGCCAGCCCACGGAACGCAGCAAAGACGTAGCCTTGCACCTCGACCAGGGCGATCGGCCCCTTGGGCATGCGGCCATCGGCATGGAAGACGGAATCGAAACTGTCCTTCCAGCCCTGGTTGGCGAGGCCGGTCTCGGCGCCGCGCTGGTAGGTAACGAAGCCGGTCGCGCGGCTTGTCTCTTCCGTCCATTCGGCCGCTGCACAGAGCGATGGCCACAGGCTGTCGACGAACGCCATGTCGCCGGTACGATCCGCATAGGCGCAAGCGAGATGAATGTAGAGCGGCGTGGTATCGACACCGCCGTAATAGCGGCCGAACGGGAGCTCCCGCAGCGCCGCCATCTCGCCCTTGCGGGTCTCGTGCATGATCTTGCCCGGCTGCGAATCGCTGAACGGCGACGTTTCGGTTGCCTGATGCTGGGCGAGAAAGGCAAGTACGCCGCGCGCCAGCCCAGGATTCAACCACAGCATCTGCAGTGCGGAAATCACCCCGTCACGGCCAAACGCCGTCGAGAACCAGGGTATGCCGGCATAGGGGTAAGGTCCGGTTGCAAGCTCGGTGGTCAGCAACGCCACGTCTGCGCGCGCGCGTTCGATCCAGTCGTTGAAGACGCGGCCGGAGCTGTGCACCGTCGCGCCGTGGCGGCGTTTGGCGCGCATGCCGAAGCGAGCGCGGGCGGCGGCAGCCCGAAAACGGTCGCGGTCGGGTGTCTCCGCCACCTCCGGGCCGACCTCGATATAGAGGACCTCGCTACTGCGCTTCGTCACCGCAACCAGGAAATCCGCACGGCTGGCGGTCAAATTGTCCGGCGCCTGCGAGAACGAGATCGCCGACAGGCGTACGAGCTGGTCCAGCCCGTCATATCGAAGCACCACGGATGTCGGACTGGTCTCGGCGGCGTGGGCTATTCCGCGCTTGAGCCGGGTCGAACCGCGCACCTCGAACATGTCGCGGAAATCTGCTGCGAAATGCAAGGAAACCCGAATGGCCGACGATTCCTGGCTGTAGTTCGAAAGGGTGATGCGCTCGAACAGCCGGTCCTGCCAAAGCAGCCTGACGCGTTCTATGTGGATCGCGCCCTGCGGAATGTCGCGGCCACCGACACTCTGGATCGGCAGATTGGTCAGGTTCGAGGTGAAAAGCACATTGTCCTGGCTGAGCGATGCGCCCAGCAGCGACATTTGCCGGCCACCGATCGTCAGCCGGAATTCCGAAAGCACACGCGTGTCGTCTCGGAAAAAGCCGTCGCCGGCGCCGCGGATGTCGCCATAAGCGTCGGCCACCGCGAAGCAGTCGCCTTGCTTGAGGGCGAACAGTCGGTGCGGCTCCCGGGGCGCAACCTCGTCGAGCGAGGCAAGGGCTACAGCGGGATCAAGCTTACGCTCGTCGAGTTGATTCATACGTCACAAGCTCTGTCGTTTCGTTTCCAACGTCCACAATGACGCCGATCAGGACGCTCTCGCTTCACCGGGAGTGCCGATCAGGCGCGCATAGGCAGTCACATAGTCGTGGGCCATTCTCGTGGCAGAAAAACGGTTTTCGAATACGGCTCTCACCTGTCGCCTGTCGAGGCGCAGCAATTCCGGTATCGAGGCGACAGCAGCATCGACTGAATCGACAAGGAAACCGGTCACGCCGTGGTCGATGATCTCCGGCAGGGCACCGCATTTCCAGGCGATCACCGGCGTGCCGCAGGCCATAGCCTCTATCGCGGCAAGACCGAACGGCTCCGGCCAATCGATCGGAAACAGCAGGCCGGCCGCCTTGCCGAGGAATTCCGCTTTTCTGTCCTCTTCGATCTCGCCGATGTAGTCGACACGGTCGCCGTCGATCAGCGGCTCGACCGTGTCGTGAAAAAAAGCGCGGTCGTCGTCGCCGATCTTTGCCGCAACCTTCAGTTTCAGCCCGGAGCGCAAGGCGATCTCAATGGCACGGTCCGGCCGCTTGTCGCGCGACAGCCGGCCCAGAAAGGCCAGATACGGCTCGTCCGCATCCGTCTCGAAAGTCGGCTCGTAGATATTGATCGGCAGCCCGTGATGGATGGTCGCCAGCCAATTGGCCGTGGGTAGCCCGGTTCTCTGGCTGCGCGAAATCGAGATCATCGGAAAGCGCGGAAAACGTTCGTAGGCCGGGGCCAGGTCGACATAGTCGAGCCTGCCATGCGGTGTCGTCACCGTGCGGTCAGGTATGTGTTCGAAGAAAGGAAAATGCAGGAAGTGGCTGAGATGGAAATGGATGATGTCGAACTGTTGCGCCCGGTTCCTCACCTCGGCGAGCATCGCGAGATGCGCCGCGGTTTCGGATTTGTGCGGGCGCGGATCGAGACGGAGCGCGCGCTCGCGACACGCCACCAATTTCGCCGATGTCTTGGTATCGCCGCTGGCGAACAGGGTCACGTCATGGCCAAGCTCGACCAATCCCTCGGTCAGATAGGAGACGATGCGCTCCGTCCCTCCATAGAACCGGGGTGGCACGGATTCATGGAGCGGCGCCACATGGGCTATTCTCATGTTTTGGCATTTCCCTCAAACAAGACTGTTCGTGGCATCGAAATGCATCAGCCGCGCTAACGTTCCCGTACCATAGCAAGATGTCATCCAATTGGGGCAAGATGTCATCCGATAGGGGCTGCCGGGCGTTTCCACCGCTGCTCGTCTGGTCCGGCCAACATTTTCCAAGCCAAGCCCTCTTTGCCGGGAACCAAAGCCCGGTTCGCGAGTTTAGTGGGGTTCGATCGCACGCAACCGGTCGACGGGGAGGAACGATGGACCGTTTGCAATTCTTTTCACCTGTGCGGATTTTGCGCGGACAGGGACAGCCCGTGGAGGAGATCGACAGCGTTGCCGAAGCAATGGCATTCTTGCGAAAATGGCCGGCCGGGCGGCGCGGGCCGGTTTACCAGTGCGCCGTGAATTGCTGCGCTGCTGCCATGGCCGGCCGGATGTCGGCCGAGGAAGCGCGAAAGGCTTTTACCGGCTTCGCACGGATCACCCGCCTGCTCGAGGGCGATCGGCCGTTGCCGATGAGCGGCGAGGAGCGGCATCGCGATCACGCGCTGAGGCGATAGGCGCGCCAACTGCCGCAGACCGTCAGATCACGGGTGGCATTCAGCCGGAGCGCCCGATCGGCGACCGACGCGCTTTTGCGAACAGACGCGTTCATGGCCTGCAAATGCACAGGCCAGCTTCTGTCGACGAGCATCGCGACAGCCAGCGCAAGACCAAGCAATCCTGCGGGGCCGGTGAGGGGCGCGGTCGCCGATTTCGGTTGGAGCGTCAAGCTACTACTCCCGTTGTTATGAGGATTGATTG
The DNA here is from genome assembly GCF_040322015.1 of Mesorhizobium sp. M0208. Classification (NCBI taxonomy): domain Bacteria; kingdom Pseudomonadati; phylum Pseudomonadota; class Alphaproteobacteria; order Hyphomicrobiales; family Phyllobacteriaceae; genus Mesorhizobium; species Mesorhizobium sp. M0208. Next base: position 162,720 of record NZ_JAMYSP010000008.1, read on the forward strand.
CCGTTGGCGGCCGCCAGGTCGCCGGCATGGGTCAAGTAGAGTGGCCACCGCCGCTGGTACCGCCTGTTCCGCTGGTCGATCCGCCGCCGTCGATCCGCTGCTGCCGCCGCTCGAACCGCTGGAGCCGCTTGCGGCGCTGCTGCTTGTCCCATCGTTGCCGCTGCTGGACCCGCTACTGCCGTCATTGCCGCCGCTCGAAGCACCGCTGCCGCTTGATCCGCTGCTGCCGCTCGAGCCGCTGCGGCCACTCGAACTGCTTGTCCGCTCGAACCGCTGCTGCTTGAGCTGCCGATGGGCCCCTTGTTGACATTGTGCGGGGAGGGACGGTTGTTAGCGCCCTCGCTTACATTTTCGCAGGTGGATTTACGCTGATTTTTGGTGCCGAAGGCACTGGGTTCATTGCTCGCCTTCTGGCAGACCAACCTATGGCAAATCAAAGTCGCTTCGGTTGTCTTAGGCGTAAGGCCCGTGATGACTATTGCGGTTGTCGTGGCCGCCATGGCCATGATCGAGAACCGGAGTAAATTCCGAAAATTTTGCATAGATACCTCGCTTTCTGACGCCTCGCTTCTCGGGCTCGCGCCCAAAGCTTCCTCGCTGTCGAGTGGGTGTTTGCAACAGGGCCGCATACGGATCGCTTACGCCTCAGCGGTCGGGCTCAGGGGCGGGCATAGAAAGTTGGACGAAGCGCAGACAATGGTGCCGCATTGCGGTATTTCGACCGGAAGGGCCAAAGATGCATTTTTTGGGGGAATGGATAATGTCGAAACGGCTTAGACTGGTCCTGGGAACTGCCGGCGCAATCGCCGTCGCCATCGTCTGGGGGATCGTCGCGACGTTGATGGGGGTGCCATCGATTCTGATCACCGTAGGAGCGGTCGCGATCGGCGCAGGCATCTACAGCTATCAAAGCCGGAGCTGATCCGGTATCCGGCGACTGCAGCTTGGCCGAAAAATCGCACAGTCGCCGACTGCCTGCGGCAATGTTCAGTGTACGAATATTACCAACGACAGCGTTCTGTGGAACGAGTGGCCTCTCGAAGCTATTGTGTGACGGTCCGAGACCCCCGCCTCGGGCCATTGGGTCACCCAGCCGAGTGGTCCGCTGCTACCCAATGGCAGCGGACCTTTCACCCGGAAGACGGACATTGTGCCGAATCGAGGGAGAACGATGGTCGTTGACGAGATTGCAGCGCGGCGCCTGAAAATTCTGATCGAGCAATATATCGAGACCAGGAAGAGGCGCCACGATGAGGTTTCCACCGCAGCGGCTGAGATGGCGATCACGGCTGTCATGCCGAATTGCCCGGTCTCCGGAAAAGCCCTGGACGAAATGATTGCGGCATGTGCGTTCGAGCATGGGCTGGGGGTGCTGTTCGATCGACCTGACGCATGAAGGCCTGAATGCCATGAATCCCGATGTCAAAATCGTACAGTGCTGTCCTGTACGAATCCAACGCTGTTCCTGAGACCGCTCGCGACGACATAAACCAACCAGCCGGAGCAGGCATGCCGAGATATTTTTTCATTTCTGAAACAATGAGGTAGTGTCTCAGTTTGAATTCATTTTTTATCGGGCGGAAGATTGCCCGGCTTCATCTCGAAGGCATCACTGGCTGGCAGCCGCTCCGGCGGCTCCCGCGCCGCCTTGGATACCCAAACTTCGCTTGGGGTAGAATGACCGATCCATTTGCGCCAATGCGAGGCAAGCCAAATTGGCGATATTGCCATTGCGCCCTTTGCCCTCGCTTCCTTCGGCAAATAGACGAGACGTGGCCCGCGCCATAGCCGCTGCACCGGACAAGCCCTAGACCGGATGCTTCGAAGGTTTCAAACAGCATATATTCTCGGATCTCTTCGATTGGTGTTACTGCACGGAAGCGAAACACCGCGCCACGGTAGAGGAGATCGTTTTCATTTAATGAGCTCAGCGTGGTCCAAGTGAGCATCTTTTCTTTGCCTTCGCCGTTGTTCTTCTTGGAGGGGCCGAAGCCGGGCAAGCGTGGGCCGTACAAAAACGCGGCATCTAGCCGTCATCTTCGATAGTGCCGCCGACTTCATTTCGGAGCAATCGCAGCAGGCGCAATACGACTTGATCCTTCGGGTGGTGCCGACCGCTAACATCGACTTGGACATCCCCGTTGGCTTCCAAACTGACGTAGGCGATAGCATCGCCTCCACCGAGTCTGGGTAGCACCCAAGGGTGCCGTTGGCCGGGGAGTTGTCGGTCCAACTCCGCTTCAGTTTGGGCCTTCCCTATTGTCCCAACCAAGAAATATGACTTCATGCATTCTGATAGGCTGACCGGTCTCAAATTTCAAACTGAGACACTACCAACAATGACGGCCGCTTGACGGAAGATTTCGAGGGGCAGGACCTGGATGGCCTGTCTGCCGCCCAGGACAACGCCATGGCTTCGGCCAAGGAAATCCTGGCCGAGGGTCTGCTCAGCGGCAGCCCAGTCCTGACAGACCTTTCCTTCGAAATCTGCGACGAGAACCGGAAGCTGCTTTTCCGATTTCCCTTCTCGGAAGCTGCCGAAAAGGCCGGCGCTCGACCTTGTTGGCCAAAAAGCCCGGCAATGCGGGCGAGCTTTGATCGAGCCTGGCTGAAAAACCGCATCTCGCGGCAAGACGGTCGTTGGTGCAAATCAGCACCATAGGCAAATTAGTAGCATAGCTGCCGGCACAAAGCAAGAACAAACATGGCTTGCCTTGCCGAAAGGGCGTACGTTTCAGGAACTCGAGGGCAGGCCCGGGTAGGGGGCGCCAAGCGACATTGCGGTTTCCAACCGATGTGTCGATCTGTTGGGCTGATGTTCGTCAGCTTCCCGAAACGTCTTCGCAGGATGCTGTGATCAGGAGTTCCTTTCTCCCGCGGTTACGTTTACAGGACATTCTGGACAGTGTCGTTTGCGCGCCAGCAACTGGTCCGGGGCCAAGGCCCAGCGCACAGTCGTCCTCCGTCAAGGAAACCAGTCCGGCGCCGCTTTTGGAGAACAATGATTTGTGGTGGTCAAATAAGCAAAAGAGATTCAAGGGAACGTGGGACGACCGACTGGACGGCCTATTCTCAGCAGAGGTCGACTACGCCGGGAAGTCCATTCTCGATGTTGGCTGCAACATGGGTGTTGTCGCCTATGAGATATCCAAGCTAGGACCGAGTTCGATCCATGGGATCGACATTCTCAAGCCGCATATCGAGACGGCCAGGATGATCTTCCTGGGTTGTCCGGTTCAAAGCCGGTTCGATTGTCTCGATCTTGGCAGCCGGAAGCTGCAAAATGTTCTCCAACCGCAGTATGACATCGTCATGCTGCTGGCGGTCTACCATCACATGCAGTGGAGCCTCGGCGCGGACAAGGCGCGACGCGTGCTGTGCGATATCGCCAGGCGTGCTCAAACGATCGTTGCCCGCGTTCCTCCTGGCAAGGATAGAGAGATGATCGCGGTGCTTTCGGATGTGGGCTTTTCAATCAAAAGCAATCACACCTCGCCTCTTGGAAGCCATCTCATGGTCCTCGCGAAACACTGACCGGGCATAGCGCGGCCGACAGCGAATGGCGCAAGAGCCGCGTGGCTGGGTCCGCTATGCTCGTATGCGAGGAACCGACGGTCGTAAGCCGATGACGTGCAAGGGTCCGGTTCGGCATTGACTGCGGTCGGGAACGAAGCCACAGACAGGTGATCGAAACCGTTTCGCGCTTCAAGACAACACAAAGACCGGACGGGATCGCAACGGGCGGCGACGAGATGATTGCAAAGAAACGAGTGTCAACGGCCCCAGCATATCCGCTGATCAAGCGTCTGATTGGCGAAAATCTGCCGCCGCACAAGATGCTGTATGTGACAGGTTTGCTGTGCTCGATCGCTGCTGCTGCGGCGACCGGGGCAGCGGCCTGGATCATGAAAGTCATGATCAACACCATCTATGTCGAGCGAGACGCTGCCGCTGTATCGGGTATCAGCGTCGTCATTATCGGCATTTTCCTGGTCAAGGGCATAGCTGCCTACTGCCAGACCATCACCACGGGGAAGATTCGCCGGGCTATCGTTTCAGACCTTCAAAACCGTCAATTTTCCCGAATGGTGTATTTCGACATCAGCCGTTTCGCGAACCAGCATCCGGCAAAATTTATCTCCAAGATCATGTTCAACGCGCGCGCCGGGGCGACCGTTATTCTCACCCTCACGAGCAGCGCCGTCTCTGATCTGCTGACCCTGATTGCCTTGGCCAGCGTCATGGTCAAGCAGGACCCGGTAATGTCGCTAATATCCGTGGCGGTTCTGCCGATGCTGTTCCTGTCAGTCGGCGCGATAACCAGGAAGCTCAAGGCGCTGGCGAGGGGCGAGACGGAATTGGCCGCACAGGTCCAGTCGATCGGCACGGAAGCCGTCGAAGGCATCCGCACCATCAAGTCCTTCCAGCTCGAGGACAAGGCGGTTGCCAGCTTTGCAAAGGCCGTCCGCAAGATGGAAAGACGTGGCATCCAGATCAACCGGACGTCAGCATTGATGAGCCCATTGATGGAGACCGGCGGCGGCGTGATCATCGGGCTTTTCGTTATGTACGCCAGCTGGCAGACCCTCGGCAACGGCAAGACGCCCGGCGAATTCATGGCCTTCATTACCGCGTTCCTGCTTGCCTATGAGCCTGCCAAGCGGTTGGCCCGGGTCAATGTCGACATCCAGAAGCAAATGGTCGCCGTCGAACAGATGTATGATTTGATCGACACGCCCGAGCAGCGGCGACTTGCAATCGCGGGCGAGCGCCTGGCCGACGTCGATGGTGGTATCCGCTTTGAAGATGTGGCCTTTTCCTATGACGGCAACAGCCCGGCGCTCGAGGGTGTTTCCTTCGACGTGCGACCTCGTGAGAAGCTGGCGATCGTCGGCCGCTCCGGCGCCGGCAAGACCACCATCGTCAATCTGATCCTGCGCCTGATGGAGCCGGACAAGGGCAGGATCCTGATCGACGGAAAGGACATTTCGAAGATCAGCCTGGCCGACGTTCGCGATAATATCGCACTGGTGTCACAGGACGTCTTCCTGTTCGAAGGCTCGATCCGCGACAACATTCGCGACGGCCGCCCGAACGCCACGGATCAGGAAATCGAGTCCGCTGCGAACCTCGCCCGGGTCACCAGCTTCGCTTCGGCGCTCGAAAACGGGCTCGACACGCTTGTCGGGCCGAGCGGCACCAATCTGTCGGGCGGGCAGAAACAACGCGTCGCCATCGCACGCGCCCTGCTCAAGAATGCTGCGGTAATCGTCTATGATGAAGCGACATCGGCGCTTGACGGTGAAAACGAACGGGCAGTCATGGAGGCAGCCTTCGACAACACATTTCAGCGCACAGTGATCTGCATTGCGCACAGGCTGTCTACAATCAAGGCGGCCGATCGTATTCTCGTATTTGACGCCGGACAGCTTGTCGATGCTGGAACGCATGACCAGCTTGCCAAGCACAGCGAGATATATCGTTCGATATTCCACCTGGAGACGCCCGATCCGATGGTCGAAAGCGGCAAAAAGCTGCGGCAGAGCGTATTGCGCTGAAGGCCGATGACCAGCTTTTATCACGGTTCCTATGTTCGGTATGTGATTGGTGGACTGGGCCTTCAGGTGCGCCGGTACAAAAAGGCGGTGCGCAGGTTGTTTTCCGGCCCCAAGCAGCCGCGGTCCATTCTTGAGCTGCAAGCCAGGGTTGAGGCCCTGATCGTTCGCAGGGACTGGAAAGGCCTTGAAGCCGGTACCAATGAGATAGCTGTCGCGGCCGATCATAATCGCGACCCGGAGCTGATGCAGAAGGCGGGCCAGGCATTCGAACGGCTTGGCAACTTTGCGCGGGCAGCTGAGCTTCGGCTTTCCGCTCGCCGGCTGCGGAAAGGGAAAAGCGCGAACGAGTGGACCGGCGAGAATCTCGGATCGGATACACTGCTGATCGACCTTGTGGAGGATGACCCGCGCAGCCTTGGCCGGGTTATCCGCCACGCGCGACTGGCCGGCGCTGCCGCTGCCTATGCGCAAAGCGCAACAATCCGGGTCGAGCCGCGCCTGGTACCAATTCTGCAGCGAACGTTCCCGAAGGCGACCGTGGTCCCGGCGCAGCGGAATGTGGTCGCCAACAAACGTGCGACTTTCGAAGATCTCGCCTGGGTGTTCGGACGCGATGCCGAAAAGCTTGCTGCCGACTTCGTGCCGCTGCGGGCAGATCCTGAACACGTCGAGACATTCCGCAAGCGCTATCGGGCGATGACGGATCTGCCGCTGGTCGGCCTCTCCTGGGGCAGCAAATCCCACACCAAGGACGTGCCTGATTTTCCTGAATGGGCACGGTTCATCGCCCAGACACAAGCGACCTTCGTTTCGCTCCAGTACGGACAGATCAAGCCGGCGTTGCGGCGCCTTCGCAACGGCAATGAAGCGCGTCTGATCTTTGACGACGGCGTCGACCAGATGGTCGACATGGACGGTTTCGCGGCACAGGTCGCCGCACTCGATGCTGTCGTGACGATCAGCAATACGGCGGCCCATCTTGCCGGAGCCCTTGGCGTGCCGACTGTTTTCCTCATCGACGATAATTTTCAGACGGCATGGCCGGTGACCGGCGACCGGACACCCTGGTATCCGAAGGGCATTGTCATTCGCAAGGAGGGGCGCACTTGGTCGCTGGTGCTCGACGAGGCCGGCCGGCGGCTCTCATCGATCCTGACGGCGCTTTCCGACGCTCCCCGAGGACGATAGAACATCGCCGTGCAGAACAGACGAACCATCCTTCAGAAAGCAAAAACCGCCGATCTGCGCCCGCAAGGCGCCGCCGGCAAGCGGCTGCAGAAGGTTCTCGAGCGGGCAAAGGAACTTCTTAGACGTCCCTCGCGCCACGCCGACGAAAGTGCCGAAAGGCATATGAGGCTGATGGAGGAAAGCGTGCAGCGTGGTGACTGGCAAACTGCTCGCGACCATGCACTGGCGCTTGGCGCGCTTGGTGAGCAGCTTGGCGATCTCGGCCTGATCAAGAAAGCGGGGCGCGGACTGAGGCGTCTCGACGGCGGAAATCGCATCTGGCAGTTGATGGCGGCGAGCAAGCAGCGCGGCAGACCCGATTGGGATGGCAGTGATCTTGCGGGTCGCACGCTTCTCGTCGATCGTCGCGAAGGCGACCTGGCGATCTTTTTCCAGTTCGCGTCGCTGCTTGGTCCAGTCGTCGCGGCTGCCGGTCGATGCATCGTCTTCGTCGAGCCGCGACTGGCACCGCTTTATCGCAGAACATATCCTGCGCTCGATGTTAGGATTGAAGGGGAAGAGGACATGGCGGCAGTGGACGCCGATGTCGTTGCCGGTTTCGAGACACTCGCAAAGCATTTCTGGCCGGACGACCCGGCGGCACGCGCGCCCTTCGTTCCGCTGGAGCCGGACCGCCGACTGGTTGCCGAGCTGCGCGGCACCTATCTCGATGGCGGCCCAGGTCCGCTGATCGGATTTGCCTGGGGAAGCCTGAACAAGAGCAAGGATCTGCCGGCTCTGGACGATTGGCGGACGCTGTTCGGCAGCCTGCCGGGGCGCCTCGTCAGCTTGCAATATGGCGATGTCGGGCCGGCTCTCTCCGAGTTCGAGCGCCACGCGCCGGGCCGCATCATCCATGACGCTTCCGTCGACCAGTTGACGGACATGGACCGCTTTGCCGCCCAAATCGCGGCGCTCGACGCAGTGGTGACGGTCAGCAATACCGGCGCCAACCTGGCCGGAGCGCTCGGCGTGCCGACGGTTGTCATGCTCGACGACGGGTTTCGACTGTCCTGGCCTGCCTTCGGCGAGACCGTCGCCGCATATCCGAGCGTTCGACTGGTCCGAAAAGGCGGCCGAACCTGGGCGTCGGCAGTGCAGGAAGCAGGCGGACGGGTCATGCAAATCATCGGCGGAGCTGGCGATGGAAGGTAGCCTACTTCTCGGCCGGTTGCGCCGCGCTGTCGCGCTTGCAGGCTACAAATACAAGGTCTGGTTCCGACGTCACCGGCGGCAGCTCTTCCTTCGCTGGCGTGACGGCGACATTGCCGATCAGATGGCGGATTATCGGCGAAGCGTCGAGTCCCGCGATTGGCCGGCGGCACTGCCGAAAGCCCTGGCTCTTGGATCCATTGCGAAATCGAGGGGCGAGGTCCACCTGATCGACGAGCTCAGCAAGGCGCTGATGCGGATGGGCGCCTATGGCGCAGCCGCCGAACTCAGGATTGCACGACGCCACATCGTCAACGGCCGCGTCGATGGCGAGTGGCTGGGCCAGGATATTTCTGGCCAGACACTGCTGATCGATCTGATGGAAACCGAAAAGCAGGGTCTGGCCACCGCGATCCATCATGCCAGCTCCGTCGGCTGTGCCCTGGCGCGCGCCGCCCGTTCGATCGTCCTCGTCGAGCGCCGCCTGGTACCGCTCTTTCAGCGCACTTTTCCAACTGCCGATGTGCGGCCGGTCGGTGCTGGCGGCAAGGCCGTCTATGCCGAGGCGCAGGCCTTCGCCGGCGTCCAGCATCTGACTGCCGTTTTCGAGACCGACGAGGCGACGATCCGCGAGCATTTCGTGCCCCTTAAGCCGGATCCGGCCCGGGTCGCTGAACTTCGCGCCCGCTACCGGAAGGAAGGGCGGCCGTTGGTCGGTGTCGCATGGGGCAGCTCCAATCCCGGCAAAGACCTGCCGCCGCTTGCCGCCTGGCGAAACCTGATCGGCCGCCGGGACCTCCGGTTCGTCTCGCTGCAGTACGGCCAGATCGAGACCGATCTGAAGATCCTGACCGACGGTGAGCCGGAGCGCATTCTTTATGACAGATCGGTCGATCAGCTCGTCGACATGGACCTTTTCGCCGCGCAGGTTGCCGCGATGGACGCCGTGGTGACCATCAGCAATACCGGAGCGCATCTGGCGGGCGCGCTCGGCATCCCCTCGGTTTTCATTCTGGGCGACGGCTTCAAGCGCTCCTGGCCGGTCGAGGGCGACCGCACGCCCTACTATCCATCGGCCGTGCTGGTCTCGAAACGGGAACGCCCCTGGTCCGTGGTGATGAGCGAGGCCGAGGCCATCCTGGCGCCATGGATCACAAAAGTGAGTGGCTAATGCATGTCGTCCGAAAGCGCGTCACTGAATACGCATCGACGCGATCCGCATTAAGCGTTCGGCCGACGGATCGCGGAATGGAGCGCCCGTGTCGAACACTCGTCGCAACAGGCCAAAAAACATAAGGCATTCCGAACCGGGATATAGTAAAGGCCAATTCGCCCCGCAGAGGATCGCAATTCTTGCCGGCATTTCTGCCTTGTGTTCGAATCAGCCGTAGGCTTAGGCGCCCAGTAATGGGGTTGGTCTGGCCTGCAGCGGTTCGGGCGCCAGCTCTGATAATCTAAAGGAGGTCTCTCCCATGTCCTTTCTAAAATTTTTCCAGGCCAAAGCGCCGCCTCTTCCTCTTATCGTATCCTTTCCAAAATCAGGGCGCACGTGGCTGCGTGTCATGCTGGACGATCTCGGAGTTGAAGTTCAATACATTCACGACGGAACCGACCACAAGTTACTTCGACCAAAATCGAGCCTCAAGGAGAATAAATCTCGATACAAGAAGAGAAGAACAATAATGCTTGTTCGCGATCCAAGAGATACGGTGGTCTCAGGGTACTTTCAGGTTCAGAAGCGCCACATGCTTCCAGCCGGATCGTTCAGTGATTTTATCAGAAGCGACAATCATGGGATTGAAAAGATCATCAGATTCAATCTGCATTGGTTCGCGGCCATGCCCCGGATGCGCGAAATCCGGTATCTTCAATATGAAGATATGCATCGGGATACGGCTGGTGTCCTTCGCGCGATCCTTGGATTCCTGAACCAGCAGGCTGACGATCAGACGCTTGTCGACGTGGCGAACAACCGAACCTTCGACAAGATGAAAGTGAGTGAATCGACCGGTGATCTGTCCGATCGATACGGCAAGATATTACAGCCGCGCGATGCGAATGATCCCGAAAGCTTCAAGGTGCGCAAGGGTAAGATAGGCGGTTACGGCGAATATCTTTCCGAGAACGACGTGGCCTATTGTGACGAGCAGTTAGCCAAGTTCGAATATTGGGAGAAGCTGGACAAGGTCTTTAGCACGAACGGCTTGTGCTACGCTCGCGTCGATAACCGCGCCCGGGTCGCCTTGGGTTAGGGGGCATTGCCGACATGGTGATGCGGACCGGATTCATTTGCGGCTGCGGCCATAGCGGGACGACGTTGATTGCGACGATCCTTGCGTCGCATCCTGACGTCTACCTGCCGCTTCAGGAAACCAACATTTTCTTCAAGTGGACGCCACTGGCCATGTTCCGCTTCTGGAAACTGAAGCGGGCGGCGCGCGAGGCTGGAAAGAAAGTGCTGCTTGAAAAGACACCGCGGCATATCCGCCGTGTGGCCCGCATTCGCCGGCTCGTACCCGGCGCGCGTTTCATCATGCCGGTGCGAGATGGGCGCGACGTCGTGGCGTCGCTGACCAAACGACTTGACGACCCACAGGAGGCTCTCGACCGCTGGATCAACGACAATGCGCTGGTTCTCGCGGAACGGGGAAAGCCGGATGTGCTGATCTATCGCTATGAGGATCTGGTCGAGAATCCGGCCAAAGTCGTCGAGCAGATATGCGGCTTTCTTGATGTGACCTTCAGCCCGGATCTCCTCGACTACCACAAGAACCCGCAGCAATGGTTCAAGCCGACCGACGCCAGCGTCGAGACGCCACACGAGGTGCTCCGAAACCAACAGGTCAATCAGCCGATCTATGACGGGAGCGGGAGATGGCGCTCCGAACTTGGAAACGCCGAGTTACAGGACCTGGTACAAGGACGAGGTGCCCAGCTGATGAAAGCGTTCGGTTATGCATGATGTTGGTTCGGCATCTGCTGGAGTGCCGTCTACCAATCAATTTTGTCGATCAAACCCGTTTTGAACAGGCTGTGAGCGCCTTCGTACAGCATTGACTGTTCGCTCATCGCGCTGAGAGCGGCTTTACCGCTCGAGACCTCATGATACTGGCGATATTTGGAAGCGCCGTTCCAATACTGACCTTCCGCCACCGCGACCTGCGCCTTGTCGTTGAAATCGGCGAAGAACTTGAAATGAAGCAGGCCGGCCAATCCCTTTATATAGTTTCGCCAGTAGGGCAGCGGTGCGTGAATCGACGTAAAAATCGTCTGGCGATCAACATATATCAGAGGAAACTTGGTCAACTTGTGCTGCCTGGCGAAAAGCCGGGTCCTCGGGCCGCCTGTGATCTTGAGATGCCGGGGGCTCCTCGTCACCTCATAGCCGCTGCCGTCGAAATGGTCCGCAACCTGCCATGGCGGCACGATGGGATCGAAGGGTACGTCCCAGATGTTTCCGCTCGGATACATGTCGATCATCGGCGCCAGCAGGCGTGTCATTCCGCGCCGCTTGAGCCAGGCGGCCATCGCGCCGAGCGGATTCTGATCCATGCCGTCATAAACAAGATATTCGTCCGCATCGACGGTCAGATACCAGCGAGGCTGACCATAAATCTGCACAAGACGCTGCCGCCAAAGGTTTCCCAGGTCCGACTGAGAATAGGTGAGCGGCGAGCTGAATAGATCGACATCTGGCTGCTCGGCCAGAAGCTCAGCTGTTCCGTCGGTCGAGCGATCATCAAGGACGGCGAATCTGGTGACGCCGAGCTCGCGATAGTGCTTCAGGAACGGGCGTAGCCTGTCCGCCTCGTTGCGGATGACGAGGATCAAAGGCAGGTCATTCACTTTGAGGGGCGTTATCGGCCGCAGCGATGACACTTCTGCCCGCCTTCCGAAGGTGTGTCTCAGCCGATATATGGCGGTGTCGGTAATCGTCCGGCGGACAATGGCGGGCCAGGTTGCTTTGCTCAAGCCGTCGATTCCCCCTCATAGCGGTCACTACCCGGCTGGAGCTGGCGCTGATCCGCTGTTTGCTGTTAATTTCTACATGCAGCACCGTCAGGCAAATCGCAAGCAGTCGCGGACAATGGACACAGGCCTGTTCTGAGTTCCGCGACTGAGCTTTCCAACTGTTGCCGATGCGCGCTGGCCTCTATAGACATCGTTAGATGGCAACAAGGCCGGAGCCCAGACCCCATGCACGCCGGCATTCGTGGCATCGAAAATCAATTCGACAGGCCGATCCTGTTCGTGCGCCAGCGTTATGCGCCCTTTGGCGGCGGCGAGATCATGCTGGAAAACATCATGGCTGCATTTGCCGCGCGTCAGCGGCCGGTGGCCGTGCTCTCCGGCGACTGGCCGCGCTATGAAGGCATAGAATTCATCCATTGCGCCGGCCGCCGCTTTCCGCGTTCGCTGCGGGCGGCGTCCTTTGCTCAAGCCGCCTGCCGCAAGATCGCCGAGATGCCACCGGCGCTGGTGCAGAGCAACGATCGCCTCCCGTGCTGCGATGTTTTCCGGGCCGGGGAGGGCGTTCATGCCGCCTATCTTGCCGAACGGCGGCGTTTCGAGACGCGGCTCGGCAGGGCGGCAATGGCGCTGAGCCCCTTTCACCGCCAGACGCTGCGCCTCGAGCGCGCAACCTATGCCAGCCCACGGCTCAAAGCTGTCATAGCGATTTCGAAGATGGTCGCCGAGGACATTGTCCGTCACTATGATTATCCGGCCGAAAATGTGCACCATATTCCCAACGGGGTGGACCTCGACCGCTTCAATCCGCAACTGCGCCAACAGCATCGGGCCGGGGTCCGCGCGCGGCTCGACGTCGACGAAAACAGGCCGGTCGTCCTGTTTGTCGGCTCGGGCTTTGCGCGAAAAGGACTGCTTGCACTGATGAAGGCTGTCGCCAGGCTCTATGGCGAGCCGGAATTGTGGGTCATCGGCCATGATTCGCGCGCCAACGCCTTCAGGCAGGCCGGTAACAGGCTCGGTCTCGGCGCACGGCTCAAGATGCTGGGGCCACAGAAAGACATGCTGCCGTGGTACGGCGCGGCCGATATTGCCGTGCTGCCTTCCATCTATGATCCTTTCGGCACAGTGGTCATCGAAGCGATGGCCAGCGGCTTGCCCGTCGTGGTAAGCACCGGCTGTGGAGCGCGCGAGCTTGTCGAGCGGTTCGAGCCGACGCTCGTTTGCGATGCGGCCAGCGAAAGTGACCTCGCAGCAGCGCTCGCCCACGCGCTGCAGTTGGCGTCACGACCTGAAACCGGAACCCGGGTGAGAGCGGCGGCCGAACACTATGATTTCAATGTCATGATCAAGCGAATGATGGCGCTGTATGAAAGCCTTGATCTGAAATGATTTTCGACTTTGTTGAATTAGTACCCTCAATGTGCTAACGGGCCGGGAGCCGATGCTGCAGATGCATTCGAATGACAGTGGCAGCTTTGATGCCGGAACCTTCTGACCGTGCCGGCGCTCTCGGTCATTATCATCACCCGCAACGAGGAGGCGTCCATCGCGCGCTGCCTTCGCTCGGTGGATTTTGCAGACGAAATCATCGTTCTTGACAATGACAGCAGCGACAGCACCAGGGAGATTGCCGGTGACTTGGGGGCCAAGGTTTTGATGACCCTTGATTGGCCCGGTTTCGGCGCGCAAAAAAACCGTGCGCTGGCCGCGGCAACGGGGGATTGGATCCTCTCGCTGGATGCCGATGAGTGGGTGGAGGCGCCGCTCGGCACGGAAATCAGGGCCGCAATCGCCGACCCAAAAGCCTATGACGGCTTCGAAATACCGAGAAGATCGCGCTTTTGCGGGCACATTGTCCGCCATAGTGGCTGGTCGCCCGATCTGGTGCTCAGGCTCTTCCGTCGCCGCTCCGGGCGCTTCAGCGACGACACCGTGCACGAGAAAGTAGTGCTGAACGGAAAGGTCGGGCGATTGTCCCAGCCGATCGAGCACGACTCGATCACCGACCTGGCAGATGCCCACGACAAGATCGGCCGGTACGCAGAAGCATCCGCCGCGCAGCTGCTTGCCGAGGGCAAAAAAAGCTCGATAGGCAAGGCAGTTTTGCGTTCCGTCTGGGCCTATGTGCGCAGCTATATTTTCCGGCTGGGATTTCTGGACGGTTCCATTGGTGCGATGGTGGCCGCGTATTCGGCCAGCTACACCTATCAGAAATGGGCGCGTGTCGCATTGGGAATGCGAGGCCAGGTCCACCCAGAAAAGCAAGGCTGAGGCCAGGACAAATCTGTGAGAAACCGGCTCGGTTGACCGCAATTGTTGCCGAGCCATCGCCAACTAGTTAGTGTACGACCGTTAAAATCGAAAGCCAGGGTAGTGAATATGACTGATGCGTTTAGGGTATTTATCGGATGGGACAGCCGTGAGCCGATCGCGTGCGACGTCGCGCGACACTCGCTGCTCAAACATGCGTCGGCGCCTGTCTCCGTCATTCCGATCAAACAAGACGAGATGCGTGCCCGTAGGCTGTATTGGCGGGAAAAAGATCCACTCGCCTCGACGGAGTTCACCTACACGCGCTTCCTCACGCCTTTTCTCGCCGACTACACGGGTTGGGCCCTGTTTTGTGATTGCGATTTCCTGTGGCTTGGTGACGTCGCAGGCCTGCTGAAATATACGGACTCGGACAAGGCGGTCTATTGCGTCCAGCATGACTATACGCCGAAGGCCACAACCAAGATGGATGGCGTGGTCCAGACATCCTATCCTCGGAAAAACTGGTCGTCGCTGATGCTGTTCAATTGCGCGCATCCTTCGGTCAAATCGCTCACGCCAGAGGTCGTGAATCAGGAAAGTGGCGCCTATCTTCACCGAATGCAGTGGGTTGCCGACAAAGATTTGGGTTTGTTGCCAGTAGAGTGGAATTGGCTCGAAGGCTGGAACGAAAAGCCTGCTGTCGGCACACCTAAGGCGGTCCACTATACGAGCGGCGGCCCGTGGTTTGCCGAGTGGCAGAATGTCGACTATGCCGACTTGTGGATAGCAGAACGCGACGAGTTCCTGGCTTCCGATCAGGCAGAATCTTCTCAGAGCGCAGTTCGATAAGAGCATTGTGTTTGGCAGGTGACCTGGGCGCTTCCGAAGTGGCATCGGCGTCGGCAACAACGCGTGGTGCCGCCTCGGGGCGGGACCGGGGCAGATTGCGCCTAGGAATCTGGCGGTTCCGGCTGGGGAAGCATGACGCGCTGAGATAAGGATCAGCTCGCGGCAATATGATCGGTTTGGGGTCCGTCAGCTCTTTCGTCGGCCTAGCCGGCACGCGAAAGTCGACCATGTCGTCACTGCGAAGACGCCTAGATCGTTTCCTGGAAAACCGCGGGCCTAAAATACCGCGGCTGCGGCTGAACCATGTCGAGCGCCTGGCGCTGGTCCGTCGCCATGGTGATTTTTCCCTTGCCTATTCGACCGCCGTGCAGAAGGGGCTTCACTACTTCGGCGATGCCCAGGGCTACATCGCTTACGGAACCAAAGCGCGACATCACTTCGCGCTCGGCGATCCAATGGCTGCCCCGGCCGATCGGCGCGACTATATCGAACGTTTCATCGAGGTTGCCGGCAGCCCGTGGTTCGTGCAGATCGGCGAACAGACGGCGCGCGTGCTTGCCGGACTTGGCTATCAGGTCAACCGCCTCGGCGTCGACACCAGGCTTGTCCTGCCCGGCCACGACTTTTCCGGAAAGCGCAATGAGACAGTGCGTTATTCCGAACGCTGGCTCTTGAGGAAGGGGTTTTCCTTCGCGGAGGACAACGGGACCGTCTTCCTCGACGAGATTGCCAGGCTCTCCCAGAATTGGCGGGCCGACCGCATCGTCAAGCGCTGGGAGATGAGGTTTCTCAACAGGCCTTTTGCCGATCACCTTGGCGTCGATATGCGCCGTTTCGTCCTGCACGGTCCGGATGGAGAACTGGTGGCCTTGCTGGATTTCGATCCGCTGTTCAGCGACGGCAAGGTCATCGGCTACACCACCTCGTTCAAGCGCAAGCACATCGATGCCTCGGCGCATGCCGAGATCGGCCTGACCAAATTCGCGGTCGACCGCTTTCGCGACGAAGGTGTTTCCGTGGTCACCCTCGGCCTGTCGCCGCTTGTCGAAATCGGACCTAGCGGGTTTGCCGAAAGCGATTTCTGGCGGCGCGCCTTCCAGCGTGCCTATGAATCGCCGTGGGTCAATCGCACCCGCTTCAACCTGCAGGGGCAGGCGGCCTTGAAGCGCCGGTTCCATGGTGTCGAAGAACCGACCTATCTCGCCTTTCGCAAAGGGACCTTTTTCGAAGCGCTTTCTTTGCTCCGGCTGATCAGGGCCGTCTAGTGCCTGGTGGATGAGGGCTCGTCATCTCCCAGCATGGTCGACACCACGCCGGCCAGCCTTGGTTGTTTAGGTGGGAAAGGAATGCCGCGGCGGGAGCAAAAAGACCGGCTGCGACGCGCCGGACCATTCTGCTGTGTCCCCCAGTCCCGCCGGCTACTTTTGGCAGCCCGAGAACGGCTCCGCATCAGCGCGCGCCAAGGGGCGGATTCACGGTTGCTGCTGCGTACCGCCAGGAATAACGAGAGTACCCTGGCCCGGCCTTGAGTATCTGAAGCCTATGAAGAACAAAGCAACGATGATCAAACAAATGACGATGACCGCGACGATGCTGCCAGGATGGTGTCCGGTATCTGGCGGTTGGACCATTGCCTTCCCGTATGGCTATCGCCGCTGACCTTCTTCATCTTCCAACCGAGCATGACGACTGTCAATGGATACAGGAGCTACCCCCGCCATCCAATCAGCAGCCGGTAGTGTCGAACACGTTACGCGCTTGCCGACCGAAGCTGATGATGGACCGAACCACAACTTATCCTAAGCACGCCTCCATCGCTGCGAAGCGTTGAAGGGCGGCGATCCACCGCGGCTTAGTCAGGCCGGAAACAGGAATGCAGCAGCCGGATCGAAAAAGACCTGCCGGGTGCAGGGCGACACATCCTGCGATTGCATGGCGGCGGAGGTCGGCCTGATGTCAACCTCCTGCCCAGCGGCGATGCGCGCGACGATCCGCCGGCGCTCGCCGTAAAATGCGATGTCGACGATCTCGACATTCAGTTCCGCGCGCCGGGCTCCGCTCCATGCTAAAGGCTTCGGGCCGGATCATCAGGCCTGGTCTTCTGGCCTTTGCCGAATGTGCCGTTGGCGCTGACTCCGGATATGACCGAACCGTCTGTCATGCGGATCGTTGTCGTGCCGTTGGTGGTGCCGAGATGTTCGGCAGCAAGGAAATTCGAATTGCCGATGAAGCCGGCAACGAAATCGGTCGCCGGCCTGAGATAGAGATCCTCGCCGGTGCCGGTCTGCTCGATGCGGCCATCCTTGAACAGGGCGATTCGGTCCGACAGATGCAGCGCCTCTTCCTGATCGTGGGTGACGTAGAGAATAGTGACGCCGGTCTGGCGATGGATGCGGCGGATTTCGCCCTGGATTTCCTCGCAGCTTCTTGTCGAGCGCCGACAATGGCTCGTCCATCAAAAGGATCGGACGATCGTAGGCCAGCGCCCGGGCCAGCGCGACGCGTTGCTGCTGGCCGCCCGACAGCGCACCGGGTAAGCGCCCGGCAAAGCTTTCGAGCCGCACCAGGGCCAGCATGTCGGCGACCTTTTTCTTCACCTCGGTGTCCGGCCGGCGGCGAACCCGCAGCGGAAAAGCGACGGTTTCGGCCACCGTCAGATGCGGAACAGCGTGTAGCGTTGGAAGACCATGCCGATGTTGTGCTTGTGCGAAGGCACTGCAAGCAGTGATTTTCCTTCCAGCAAGACATCGCCGGAAGTCGGGTCCTGAAAGCCGGCGATCACCGAAATGACCGAAATCATGGATGCAATCCGGTCGCGCAAGCCGGACGAGGCGGCGGCGGCGCGGCGGCATGTCGAATCCGCGTGGCAGATCGCCCGCAACACGCTTCGCCTTGGCTGACTGGTATGCCGCCGGCGGTGCATCGTTCCACGGCAGGCATCTAACTGGTGCGTACAGTGACATTGTGACATGCCAATTTGCTTTCAGTTGCGGCGGCAAAATCGTATATCGGGTTAGTTAGGTGTTGTATCTCTTGCTAAATTGCTCTGTCATTCGAACGGAGTATCGGACGGACTGAGACAGAGAAACTAGTAAAATGAATATGTTACGCCACAAAGTTGCCGTGGCACCTATGATGGATTGGACGGACGTCGCGAAAAGCGACGTCTATTCAGCAACTTAAGGGGCGTCACCTCCTCGAAGTTGTACTGCTGTCGTACTCGTCAGCAGCGCTTGGGCACAAAATGGATCGCGTTTCAGAGTTGCGTGACTAGTGCAGGATTTGAACCCGTGAACTTCAGGTGAGTTTTCGAGCCGGAATGTGGCGCCTAAGTATCTTCCGTTTCCGCTGACGCCCACAGGGTCTTCCTTGCCTACGTGCGCGGAGAACCTGGGGGACGGGTTGATCGCCGTCTTCGAGCTCACCAATCATCCCGACATCAACTCTGTCGAGACCATAGAGGCGGGCCTGACGGCCTAGACGCGCTGATTGCTGGCCAGCCACGACGAGACGTTCCTTGCGAATGTCGGCGCCAACCGGCGGAGTGATCTCGGAAACTTTGCCTATTGACGCCTCCCGAGAACCGTATCGTGAGGAAGGCCGGATGGCTCAGGGCATGAGCAGAAGCTTTCCCGTCGTGCCACGGCTTTCCATATCGGCATGTGCGCATGCTGCTTCGGCGAGCGGGTAAACGCGGCCGATCCGGATCTTCAAGTCTCCCTTCAGGATCCAGTCGAAGAGTTGGCTGGTGCGGGCGCGAAGCAGTGCCGGCGTGTGGATATGATCGAAGAACCTTGCGTAGCCGATCTTGATGCTTTTTGGCAGGCTCATGATGTCGAGCGGTCCGGGACCGCCCAGCACCGGGCCGTACCAGCAGAAGGTGCCGGAGCGGCGCAGCGAATCGAGCGAGCCCTGAAAGGTCTTCGGGCCGGAACCGTCATAGACGACATGGACCCCTTCACCGCCGGACAGGCGAACGACTTCCTCGGCGAATCGCCCCTCGATGTGCAGTAACTGCAAACGAAAATTCTCCTTCTCTTCCATCTCCGTTCTTGCGATGGGGTGGCCGACTGTCCGGCACAACGCTAAAGAATATCTGCACAGCAGCGCGGTCGAGCCTGACCTCGCCGCTGTGGCAGAGCCGCCGGAGCGATCAGAAGAAGCCGAGTTTTTTCGGGCTGTAGCTGACCAGCATATTCTTGGTCTGCTGATAGTGGTCGAGCATCATCTTGTGGGTCTCGCGGCCGATGCCGGACTGCTTGTAACCGCCGAACGCGGCGTGCGCCGGATAGGCGTGGTAGCAGTTGGTCCAGACGCGGCCCGCCTGGATGGCGCGACCGAAGCGGTAGCAGCGATTTGCATCACGGCTCCAGATGCCGGCGCCGAGGCCGTAGAGGGTGTCGTTGGCGATCGACAGCGCCTCTTCGTCATCCTTGAAGGTGGTGACCGAGACCACCGGTCCAAAGATTTCCTCCTGGAAAACGCGCATCTTGTTGTGACCCTTGAACACGGTCGGCTGGACGTAATAGCCGCCGGCAAGGTCGCCCGGCAGTTCAGCGCGCCGGCCGCCGGTCAGCACCTCGGCGCCTTCCTGGCGCCCGATGTCGAAGTAGCTCAAGATCTTTTCGAGCTGCTCCGAGGACGCCTGCGCGCCGAGCATGGTGGCCGGGTCGAGCGGATCGCCCTGTACGATCGCCTCGACACGCTTCAGCGCGCGTTCCATGAACCTATCGTAGATCGATTCATGAATGAGCGCGCGGCTCGGGCAGGTGCAGACTTCGCCCTGATTCAGCGCGAACATGACGAAGCCTTCGATCGCCTTGTCGAAGAAATCGTCGTCTTCGGCGAGCACATCCTGGAAGAAGATGTTGGGTGACTTGCCGCCGAGTTCGAGCGTTACCGGAATGAGATTCTGGCCGGCATATTGCATGATCAGCCGGCCGGTGCTCGTCTCACCGGTGAAGGCAATCTTGGCGATGCGCGGCGACGACGCCAGCGGTTTGCCGGCTTCAACGCCGAAGCCGTTGACGATGTTCAGGACCCCTGGCGGCAGAAGATCGCCGATCAGATCGGCCCAGAGAAGGATCGAAGCCGGCGTCTGCTCGGCTGGCTTCAGCACGACGCAGTTGCCGGCGGCAATCGCGGGCGCCAGCTTCCAGCACGCCATCAGCAGCGGGAAGTTCCAGGGAATGATCTGGCCAACCACGCCGAGAGGCTCGTGAAAGTGATAGGCGACGGTGTCGTCGTCGATCTGGGAGAGGCTGCCCTCCTGGCTACGCAGTGCGCCGGCGAAATAGCGGAAATGATCGACGGCGAGTGGCACGTCGGCTGCGGTCGTTTCGCGGATCGGCTTGCCATTGTCCCAAGTCTCGGCGAGCGCGAGGAGGTCCAGATTGTCCTCCATGCGGTCGGCGATGCGGTTGAGGGTCAGCGCACGTTCGGCAACGCTGGTGCGGCCCCAGGCGTCCTTGGCGGCATGCGCGGCATCGAGCGCGGCTTCGATATCGGCCGCGTCGGAACGAGCGACCTCGCACAACAGCTGGCCGTTCACCGGCGAATGATTGTCAAAATACCGGCCGGCGCGAGGCTCGGCCCATTTGCCGCCGATGAAGTTGCCATAGCGTTTGGCAAAGGGGACCTTGACCGCGCGCGAAAATTCTACCTTGTTCATGTCTTCCTCCCGAAAGCGACGCCGCGGGATGCGGACGTTCCGGTTGAAAGCGTTGCAGGATGGATGCCGCAATGTCAGCCCCGTTCGGGCGCCGGACCAGGCCGACCTGTCGCAAAACTGCGACAGGTCGGGGCGCGAACATCAATGTGGGCGGCGGATGCCGAACCGGGCGAGTTTGCGATGCAGTGTGGCGCGAGAGATGCCGAGGTTCTGCGCGGCTGCGGAAACGTTGCCTTCTGACCGGGCAAGCGCGCGCTGGACGGCGGAACGCCCGGCTTCCGTCAAGTCTTCCGACGCCGCCGGCGCGTCGCCAAGGAGGTCGGCGGCGGGCAATGGCTTGGCCAGGCAATCCTGCGTGATGCCAAGCGCCAGCCGCGCGGCACGGGTAGCCCCGACCACAAGGTCGTCGGCATCGACCGCCACCAGCGCGCCTGTACTCCTATCGGCGACTGGTGCCAGCAGGATGCGCGCTTTCGGAAACGCCATGCGGAAATTGTCGGCTTCGATGCGGCGGGCGGCTTCATTGACAGCCATGGCGATGAGATTGACGAAGCCCTCCGTCAGGTCGGCCCGGCAGGACGACACGTCGAGCGCGGCGACGAGGTTGCCCAGATGATCGTAGACCGGTGCCGTGGTGCAACTGAGCAGCGTGTTGCGGGTGAAGAAGTGCTGATCACGGTGGATGGTGAGCGCGCGCTGCTCCACCAGGCAGGTTCCGATGCCGTTGGTGCCCTCGCTGTGTTCACTCCAGACCGAGCCGGTCCACAGGCCCCAGGAATGAAAGGTCTCGTCGTCGACCGGGGCGCCACGGCGATCGACCGGCACACCATCGCGATCGGCCAGCAACACGCAGCAGCCGACACCGCCGACGGCAAGATAGAGCCTGTCGAGACTGGATTGGGCGGCAGCGAGCAGAGGCTCGACCTTCTGCCGGGCGACGATCAATTCGATGTCCGTCAACCGCCGGGGTGACTTCTGGCCCGCAGGATCAAGGCTGTGCAGCGAGGCCGAACGCCGCCACGAAGCGACCAGCGCCGATTTTGCAGCGGCATCCGATGCGATCGATGCTTGAATACGGTCCGCATGCAATGTGGCCATGTGCCGGTCCATGCCTTCCTCCCGAAGCCTGAACGCCGATAGACTTGCCTGCTGTTTTCTCAGTCATCCAGCGGCAAAAAATAGATGTCCTCCGTGCTGCTATCTTGCTCTTGGTGCCCTGCTGTCAATTGGTCTGAAGTGCTAGAACCATCCAGGAGTCGGAGCGCAGCTCATTCGCTCATCGCATGAAGCGCGTCGTGCCTGACGATTTCGATGCTGCGCAGGCTGAGCAGGCGGATGACGCCCTTGTCCTTCAGCCGGGTGAAGATCCGCGATACCGTCTCGATGGTGAGGCCGAGATAATCGCCGATGTCCATGCGCGACATCGGAAGTTCGACCTGCCGCAATCCGCCCTGGCGCTCCGCCAGGTCGACCAGGAACGCGGCGACGCGTTCGATGGCGCTCTGGCGACCGAGGACCAGCAGGTGTTCCTGGGCTCTGGTCAACCCCTTGAACGCCAGGGGCAGCAACTGATGGGACATGTCTGCTCCAGCAGTGAGGCGGAAGACGCGGACACCGGTGGAATTGATCGCTTCAGCAAAGAAATGGTGCGTCGTGTCGGCTTCGAAGCCGAATGTCTCTCCGGCGAGGTGAAAGGCACTGATCTGCCGGCGGCCGTCAGCAAGCAGGCGGTAGACGCGGACGGCGCCGAACTCCACCTGGTAGAAGGCTCCGGCCTTCTCGCCCTGGGCGTAGATTTCCGCAGCTGCGGGATAGAAGCTGAGTGGTTGCAGCGGTGCGGGCTCGAAAGCCTCCGGCAGGTTGGGCAGGGTAGACCGTGACGGCAGCGAAATTCTGGAGGCGGTGTAGGCGTGCATGGCTGTTTTCCCGGTTGATCCGTGACACAGCAATCGCGCGAATCGGCCGGCGCCGAAATTCGGTTATGTCCCTACGGGAAACAATCAAGGCGCGGCTCGCCGCTTCCTCCGATCATAGGGAGATGTGGAAGCCGATCCCAAGCGCTCCGTTCGGTCGCGAACTCGAACTCGCCGTCTTCGACGAGGACGGCGAAACTGCGCTCGTATTTCCCTGCATAAAGGAGCCGCAGGGTTGGAAGAGCGCCGAGACCGGCGTTCGCGTCGACATCCGCCCGACCCATTGGCGCTACTGGGAATCGAAGACAGTGCCGACAGACGACGGCACGTCCGTCGCTGGGGCTTCCTAGGGTCTCGATTCCACGATCAACGCCATGCGCACGAGATGCGACAGGCTGCTTGCGCCCATCTTGCTCATGACATTGGCCCGGTGGATTTCGATGGTGCGCGGGCTGATCCCCAGATCATAGGCGATCGTCTTGTTTGGCAGACCCGAGACAAGCCCATCCAGCACCTGCCGTTCCCGTTCTGACAAAGTCGACAGACGCCCGCGGATTTCCGCGGACTGCGGATGCGCTGCATGGGCCTGGTTGCGGTTGGCCAGCGCGGAGCGGATCGCTTCGATGAGCATCTCGTCATCGAACGGCTTTTCAATGAAATCGGCTGCCCCCTCCTTCATCGCCTGAACAGCGAGCGCGACATCGGCATGGCCCGTCATGACAATGACGGGAAGCGTGTGTCCGCCTGTTCTGAGCTGCCGCAGGAACTCGATGCCGTCTATGCCGGGCATGCGCACGTCGGTGACGATGCAGCCGTCGAGATTGTTCGTTGCCGTTGATAGAAAAGCTGTGGCTGATTCGTGCAGGCGTACAGCGAAGTCAGCTGTGGCCAGCAGAAAACCGAGCGACTTGCGAACGTCCACGTCGTCATCGACCACGTGCACCAGATCACTGCCGGCCATTGGCGACCTCTTCTTTCTCCACGGTGCGTAAGGTGAACCGAAAAGCGGTACCCCCGGTCGGGATTGCCTCGGCCCATATGT
Source organism: Mesorhizobium sp. M0208 (assembly GCF_040322015.1). Classification (NCBI taxonomy): domain Bacteria; kingdom Pseudomonadati; phylum Pseudomonadota; class Alphaproteobacteria; order Hyphomicrobiales; family Phyllobacteriaceae; genus Mesorhizobium; species Mesorhizobium sp. M0208. The sequence goes on from NZ_JAMYSP010000008.1 coordinate 186,357, forward strand.
GACCGCCGTGCGATTCGACGATCGTGCGGCAAATGGAAAGGCCAACCCCCATGCCCTGCTTCTTGGTGGTGACAAATGGCTGGAAAAGTTGTGCCGACACCTCCGGCGCAAGGCCGGGGCCGGTATCGATCACACTCACCTCGGCCATCCCATCGTCCCGGGCAACAGTTGTGACTTTCAATTCGCGGCGCGGCGCGCCCTGCATTGCCTCTACCGCGTTGCGCATCAGATTCAGCAGAACCTGCTGAATCTGGATGCGGTCGGTCAAGACCAGTTCGGCGGCAGGGTCAAGCTTGTAGCTGACGAGGACATTTATGTCCCTCGCACCAACCAGGGCGAGCGACGAGGCTTCCTCGATCAGCGCTGGCAGTCGTTCGACCTGACGTTCGCTTTCGCCACGTGCAACAAAATCCCTCAGATGACGAATGACGTCTCCGGCCCGCAGGGCCTGCTCGGCCGCCTTTTCCACGGCATCGCGCAGCATAGGGGCATTTTCTTCCTTGCTGTTCTCGAGAAGCCGGCGGCTGCCTTTCAGATAGTTGGTAATGGCGGTGAGCGGCTGGTTGATCTCATGTGCCAATGTCGATGCCATCTCGCCAAGCGCGGTGAACCGCGCCATGTGCAGGAGCTCCTGCTGCTGTTCCTGTATTCTTGCTTCCGCCCGGTGGCGTTCGGTGAGGTCACGACAGAAGCCGGTAAAGAAGCGCCCGGTTCCCGGGTTCATCTCGCCGACGGAAAGCTCCATCGGAAAGGTCGAGCCATCCTTGCGCATTCCCGTGACGGTGCGGCCCAGTCCGATGATCCGGCGCTCGCCGGTGGTCAGGTAGCGAAGCAGATAGGCGTCATGCTCATTGCAATAGGGAGAGGGCATCAGCATATTGACGTTCTGACCAATAACTTCGCCCGACTGGTAGGCAAACAGTGTTTCGGCAGCGGTGCTGAAGGATTGGATCAAGCCCTGTTCATTGATGACGACCATCGCATCGGGCACTGTCGCCAGAATCGAACGCAAATGATCTTCGCGCAAAAGAAGAGCTGCGTTTGCGAAGGAAAGCTCGCTAACATCGGTGCCTTCGACGAAGATAGCCGTAATGCGGCCATCGTCGGCCTTGATGGGCTGATAGACGAAATCGAGAATGCGCTCTTCGGCAGGTTCGTCATCCTTGCGAAGCGCGACTTTCACCGCCCGTCCCCTGTACGGCTCACCCGTTTCATACACCTGGTCCAGTAGTTCGTAGAAGCCTTGGCCTTCGAGCTCGGGAAGGGCCTCCCGCACGGATTTGCCAATCACTTGCCTGTGGCCGATCAGCCGTTGGTAGGCAGTATTGGTCAGTTCGAAGACATGATTTGGCTCACTCATGAGAGCCATGAAGCTCGGAGCTTGTTCGAACATTTGCGACAAGACTGATTTAAGCGTCGTCGCGCCAACCGACAAAATAAGCGCTTCGTCTTGGCTCACCTGGGATTCCTAGGTTCGATACGCCTGCAAGAAGGCTACCTATCACTTCTCTCCGTACAGGCAAAACGGATCGAGGCAGACATTTTTCGCACAGATGCTATTGGCGGGTTCTTTGACGCGCATCAAGGCGTCGAGCGCCGATGGATGCATTTCATCATCGTATTCCACCGGTCCAGCGAAAGGCATCCATCATGTACTACAAGTCAATCATCGTGAATCTTGCCGTGGATGCACCTCCGGCGGCCATGGTGAAATTGGGGATCGAGCTTGCGGAGCGATTTGGAGCCCGTCTTATCGGTCTGGCAGCAGCGGATGTCCCGCCCCTGGTCGCGACAGGCGACGGCATGGTCTACGAAGGGGAGATCATGCAGATCCAGCGCACGGATATCGAAAAACGGCTTGCCGAACTGCGAGCCGAATTCGAGAGACTGGTTCCGGCTTCAATCTTCAGCGAATGGGGGCAAGCCGTTTGCAGCCCAACCCGCTTCCTGAGCGTTTCGGCCCGAGCCGCCGATCTTATCGTTACCGGCAGCGAGAAAGGGGAAAATGTCTTCCGCGCAGTGGATGTCGGCAGCTTGGTACTCGGTTCTGGTCGACCGGTCCTGGTCGCCGCGAGCAATGTCGAACATGTCATGGCGAAAACCGTGCTGGTTGCCTGGAAGGACACCAGGGAAGCGCGACGGGCGATAACAGATGCATTACCATTCCTGGCCAAGGCCACCGAGGTTGTCATCGCCACAATCGATACCGACCGCGACGAGAGCATTCGCGACAGCCTCGCCGATGTCGCGGTTTTTCTCGAACATCACGGCATCATGGCGCGAACCGAACTGATCGCCGGCGACGCTGACGGCGACCGGTTGCTGACATTCGCACGCTCGATCCATGCAGACCTGATCGTCTCTGGCGCCTATGGCCACAGCCGTCTGAGGGAATGGGCATTCGGCGGCGTCACCCGCACGGTGATCGAAGAGAGCAGCATCAACCGCTTCATGTCGTATTGATGGTTCGACGTCCCAGCCGCCGGGCGCGCTTCAAGAATCCACCCCTTTCGCCGCTTTTGGCCTGGCCACGGCTCAGTCTATCGACCGAGATCAAGTCGTTGACCGGCTGCATGGCTATGATTCTCAAAAGGCAGGAGTGACCAACATGAGCTTTCTTGATTACCTGATTTCAGTCGACGCCAGGGCCGCTTTGATGGGTCGCATGATGCAGAAGCTGGGTGTCGACAGACAGTTGAAAGTCGTGGCGGACCATGCAGCAGTAACCGATCGGGCGGTGAACCGCTGCCGATCCTGCGGCCATCAGGACGAATGCTCGACGTGGCTCGATCAACATGAGCAAGCCAATGATCCGCCAGACTATTGCCGCAACCGGGACCTGATCGCACGGCTGCAGAGTGTGGCTGGCCAACGCTAGGACGTCGAGCGCTCAGGCTCAGCCGAAGGCTTCACTCCACCTTTGGAACGGACCGCACGCCTTATCGAGGGCGGCCAAGGCGCAACGGGATTCGCCGGTTGGGCTCACCGCTACGAAACCAGGATGACGGACAGCAGTTCGGCGCAGAAGAGATCATCCCTGACGGCTTTGACGCCGGCAACATTTTCGGCGGCGACGATGGCTGCCTGGCGCTCGCGTTCGTCAAAGATGGCGCCGCTCAGTTTCACCACGCCCTTGTTCACTAATACGCCAATCAAGTCGTTGCCGGCCCATTTCTGAGCCGCAAGCTTGGCAAGGATATTCCGACGGATCTGTTCGTCGTCAATGACTACGGGAGCTGCTTTCGGAAGGACGCTGAGCAATGCCCGCAGAAGATCAGAGCGGGTGATGATGCCAACGACTTTCCGACCGTCGACGACCGGAATGCGTTTGACGTGGTGGCGCGTCATGAGCTCGACGACCGCCGAGAGCGATGCGGCAGGGGATGCCGTGATGACATCCTTCGACATCACCTCCTCAATCCGTTGCCCATTGGCGTGGACATATTCTTCGGCAACTCGTCCCGGGCTGACAAGAAATTCCAGCCAGCGTTGACGCTTGCGCTGAGTGCTCAGCTCTCCGCGGCGCAGGAAATCACCCTCGCTGATAATGCCCACCAGCGCCGTCACTGAGAATGACGGGGAGTCCGCTGATCTTGCTGGAGAGCATCAATCCAGCCGCATCGGCGATCGATGCGGACGGATCTATTGCGACGACCGGCGTGGTCATTATGGCTTCGGCTTGCATGCATGCCTCCTCAGATACTTTATCCCTTTGCTTATCGAGGTCACGCGCGCCGTGTCTTGATCTGAATCATTTTTCGGATTGCGAAAGCGCAACGAAGGCGGCCAGAGCGGGATTTATGAAGAGGCCTCGCAAATCGCGGAGACTTCATCGTGAAGCAGCGCAGTTCGATCAGTCCGGACACGGTCGTCGACGAAATCATGAGGAAATGGCCGGCAACGGTGGCAGTGGTGGTGAGATACAAGATGCTCTGCGTCGGCTGTCCGATCGGTACATTCCATACCGTGGCCGAAGCATGCCGGGAACATCAGATCGATGAGGCCGACTTTCTTTTGGACTTGGAATCGGTTGTTCGAGGAGAACGGTGACGGTCAGCCCTTGTCCCGGTTCTCAGCCAGAACCACCAGGCGATGCGCATCCTTGACCGTGACTTTCTGGCGCCCGCTGACGATGATTCCCTTCTCTTCCCACTTGCTGAGCAGCCGGCTGACGGTGTGAAGTGTCGTCCCCGTCATCTCGGCGATGTCCTGCCTCGAAATCGGGAAGTCGATTTCGATGCCGCTGTCAGTCTTTCGGCCGGTCTGGTTCGCCAGTCGCAGCAGTGCATGCGCAACCCGCTGCTCCACCTGTTCCGTCGACATCTCCACCACCCGCGTCTGCGTCTCCTGCAACCTGTTTCCGACCGTCCTGTAGGTGGTGGCGCCAAAAACCGGAAACCGTCGCGCAAGGTCAGGCCAAAGAGCGTTCGGCCACGCCAGCACCACGCAGTCCACCGCTGCCACGGCGGTGGCGGGGTAGGTCGTTCGGCCAAGTGCCGCGGCAACGCCAAAAATCTCGCCTTCACTGATGTACCTGGCGATCACCTGCTGTCCGTCCGGCGTCGTGCGGACGACGCGTATGTGCCCGGCCAGTAGAATGAAGAACGAGTGGGCCTGGGCTTCCTGCGCGAAGATCGCCGTCTCCTTGGCATAGCGGGACGACCGGGCGCCTTGCAGAATCTCGCTCTGCTCGTCGGGCGTCAAGCCCTGGAAAAGGGGCAACTGCGATATCAGCGATCGGTCCAGCGCACCCAAGCGGATCATCCCCTCACAGCCCTACGGTTCCGCATCAGTCGTGCGGGAGACCTTTCTTATCCCGAGTTTGCGCCAGCGCAAATTATCTCCGGCCGCATCAAGCTAAATGGCATGGAACGGCGCAATGCCGCGACGACGAAACAAAAGGACAAACCGATGAAATTCTCCATCCTCGCTGCAGCAATCTCCATCCTGGCTCTCTCCAGCGGCGCAAGCGCGGAAGAGCATGTGGTGCAAATGCTCAACAAGGGCGAAAAAGGCGCCATGGTTTTCCAGCCGGCCTTCATCAAGGCAGCACCCGGCGACACCGTCAAGTTCGTGCCGACCGACAAGAGCCATGACGCGGAGTCGATCAAGGGCATGCTTCCGAACGGCGCTGCAGCCTTCAAGGGAAAGCCCAACGAGGAGATCACCGTCACACTGACCCAGGAAGGTGTGTACGGCGTCAAATGCGCGCCTCACTACGGCATGGGCATGGTCGCCCTGATCGTTGTCGGCAAGCCGGTCAACCTCGACGCAGCCAAGACGGTCAAACATGCGGGGAAGGCAAAGACGGTATTTGCCGATCTGTTCAGCCAGATCGAGGCCAACTGACCGGCAATCGATACAGCCATGCCTGCCGCACAAAGGGCGGGCGCGGGCCGGACGAACCGAGGGCGGCGGTTCATCCGGCCCTGTTCATTTGGAGACGCAAATCATGGGAATACCACGCCTGCGGGCCTACACCGGGCCCGCATTTCTTTCCTACGGGTTCAGGCCTTTCTTCTTCCTAGGGTCGCTGTATGCCGTGCTCTCCATTCTGCTTTGGCTGCCGATGTACGCCGGCGAACTCGATGCCCACAGTGCGTTCGTTCCCGTCGACTGGCACATTCACGAAATGCTGTTCGGCTATCTGCCGGCGATCGTTACCGGGTTCTTGCTGACCGCCATCCCGAACTGGACCGGCCGGCTGCCCGTGCAAGGCCTGCCGCTGCTTGCGCTGGTAGTCTTGTGGCTTGCTGGACGCGCGGCTGTTTTCTTCTCGGCGGATACTGGCTGGGAAGCAGCGGCCGTGATCGATGGCTCCTTTCTGCTTGCTGTCGCTGCCGCGGCGGCCCGCGAGATCGTTGCGGGACGGAACTGGCGCAATCTCAAGGTGCTGCTGCCGCTTGCCGTTCTGGCGTGCGCCAACGGCGTGTTCCATATCGAGGCGCACCTTCAAGGTACATCCGACATCAGCCGCAGGCTCGGCATCGCCGCAGCGATCATGCTCATCTCGCTGATCGGCGGGCGCATCATTCCGAGCTTCACCCGTAACTGGCTCGTCCGCGAAAATCCTGGCCGGCTTCCCGCGCCTTTCGACCGTTTCGACATCGCATCAATTGCCATCTCAGCCATCGCGCTGGGAGTATGGACGTTCGCCCCGGACAACAGCGTCTCAGGAATGCTTATGGCCGTCGCCGCAATCTGCCAGGCGTGGCGTCTGTCGCGCTGGACTGGCGAGCGCACACTACGAGATCCACTGGTGCTCATCCTCCATCTCGCCTACGCTTTTGTCCCGATCGGACTTGCCCTGGTCTCGGCATCGATCTTCTTCCCCGATTCCGTACCGGCGGCGGCAGGACTTCACGCGCTCGGAACCGGTGGGGTCGGCGCCATGACGCTTGCCGTGATGACCCGCGCAACGCTCGGGCACACCGGGCGAGAACTGAAGGCTGGAAGGGGCACCTCGTTCATCTTCGTCTCTATCCTGCTCGCGGGATTATTGAGGATTCTCGCCGCCTTCGTTCCCTTTAGCGTGGTGGTCGACATGGCCGGCGCCGCATGGGTGGCGGCATTTGCCGGCTTTCTCCTGACCTACGGAACCGCGTTGACGACACCCAAGGCGCGGTGAGGGAGGGAAGGGCGACGGGCGGGCTCGCGACGGTCGGGAGATGTGGCCCGCTATTCCTGCTTTTCAGACGATGCCAAGCCAGCCAAGGATCCGGCCTGCCCATCCCCGATGATCCCGGACCAGCCTGAATCCCAGATTGTCGGGAGGCGTGCCAACGGCACAGCCTCCGCTTTTCCCGTCACTGACGAAGTTCGACATGTAGGCTCGGTGAAGCCCTTCAAGGACGTGGACGCCGCAATTGTCGACCGAGCTCGCAACACCGCTGCCATCAGCAGCCAACGTCGTGCGGACATAGCAAGTCGAAGTCCACTCCCAGACGTTGCCGGAAAAGTCGGCGAGGCCCAGGGAATTCACACCAAACGAGCCACGGCTCTTGGGCAGCGGGTCCGGTTTGCGATTGAGGTCCACCTCGGCCTTGTAGCTGGTGAGCCAACGCCTGGCAGGGTTGTTGGCGTCGTTTTCGACACCCTCGAATTCACCTGCGAACCGTTCCGCCGCGGCAAACGCCCATTCCTCGTCTGATGGCAGCCGCCATTGATCGCCTGTAACCCCCGAATACCATCGGGCGTAGGCGTGGGCGTCGAGATAACTTACTCCGGTCACGGGAGCGCTGCCTGGGATCGCGCGCGTCTCCTGCGCCGGCTGGCAACTGCCAGCTGTTACACAGTCAGCATAGTCCTCAGCGCTGACCTGATAGGTCATGATTTCGAGAGGCTTGTTGAGCTGGCGCTTGAGGCGGGGATTACCTTGCGGATGGCCGTCCTTCAGGAACTCGCCAGGCGTCGGATAGATTATGGACCCGGACTGCAAGGTCGTCGTGGCAGCGGCGGAGTGAGGCTGTTGGTCCCAACTGGCCGCCTTTATCGACAGACCCGCCGGCACGGAAGTGGCCGCGATGGCCACCGCGACAAATTTTAGGATGAAAGGAGACATGGCTTTTGTCCAGGCCCGGACAGCGTTGCTGTCCGGGCAGATTGGAGGGCCGTCAGTTGATGGCGATGGGTTTGGGCGCCTCGACCTGTGTCATCAGGTCATCATTCCACTCGCCCTCGACCATGAAGTGAGCGGTCGCTCCGAGTTCCACGGCCTCGATGAGATTGTGATTGACGTAGGCGTAGATGCCCGGCTGCAGGAACGTGTAGAGAGCCGCGCCCGCCGATCCGCCACGGATGAACCAGGTTTCCAGATCCTTCGCCGGCGGGTTGGCGAATTTGCCCTGTTCCCAAACATAGTCGCCGTGACCACCGATCAGATGCGGCCGCGTATCGCGATTGGCCTGCGAATGGACGATCAACACGGTCTCGCCGACCTTCGCCTTCATGGCGTTGTCGCCGGTCAGCGAACCGGCCTTGCCGTTGAACACCACATGCGTCGGGATCAGCCCGCGCATCACCTTGACGATGTCGTCGTAGCCGACGCCTGCGGATTCGTAGTTCTTGAAGTTGCCCTTCTCGTCGCGCGGAATGTAGAAGTCATTCTCGCCGATGTAGAAGATCTTGTCGTATTTGACCGGTTCGCCCTTATCGTTCCTGAGGCCGTCACGCGGCAGGATCATGATGGCGCCGCTCATGCCGGAGACGACGTGCCAGGGGATCATCGGACCGCCGGGGGCGCAGTGGTAGACGAACGTCCCCGTACGGGTCGCCTTGAAGCGCAATGTAACCTGTTCGCCTGGATTGATGAGCGTGAGGCCGCCGCCACCCAGCGCCCCGGTTGCTGCGTGGAAGTCGATGTTGTGGGCAAGGGAGTTGGTATCGGGATTGATGAGCGTCAGTTCGACATAGTCGTCCTGGTGCACGACCATCAGCGGGCCGGGAATCGAGCCGTTATAGGTCATCGCGTTGAGCGTCGTTCCGTCGGCATCGATGACAACAGGCTTTTCTTCGATCGTCATGGTGAACTCGACGATTTTTGGTCCGCTCTTGGCCACCTGATCGTGCGAATGCACAAAAGGCGGGGCCACGAGCTTGATCTTTTCGCGGGCGAGCCCTCGAATATCTGCCTTTGTCACCGGTGCCGAAAGTGCTGGCAGTGCCGCCACCGCGGCAGCGCCAATTGCCGCTCCGAACAGAGCCTCGCGTCGCGTGATCATCTCAATCTCCTATCTCTCAGCCATTGCAGATGAGTAGAAGCTATCTGACCTGACGCAGCGTTTCTTTGCGCTGGCGCAAATTTGTGGCGTTCATTGGGGGAGGCAACAGCTTCGGACACGCAATCTTCGTGCGTCACAGTCGAGGCGGAGAAGGGTCGTGGCGCAGGTTTGCGGCGCCGACGTCAACGCCTTGCGCTGGATCAGCGGTTGTCTTCGCGATCGATGAGGATCCGTTCGGCGGCTCCGTCAAGATCTTCGTACTGGCCACTTTTCAAAGCCCACAGGAAGCCCCCCAGGCCAAGCGCACCAAGAAAGAGGGCCACCGGTATGAGATAGGCGAGGGTTGTCATGACGAACGGACCAGTTCGTTGAAGTTGGACAGACTGTCGCGCCCAACATCTTTCGCCTGCGAATTTGGCTTGGAACCCTGCAGTCGCAGCGCATTTCCGATCACGAGCAGGGAGGAAACGGACATCGCTATCGCCGCTATCAATGGCGTGACGTACCCCAGGACGGCGATCGGGACGGCGACAGCATTGTAGACGATTGCGATCACGATGTTCTGGCGGATCAGGCTTCCCGCCTTGCGCGAGACGTCGATCGCGAGGGGCACAGCAAGAAGGCTTTCGCGCAGGAATACGAAGTCGGCTGCGTTGCGGCCGATGTCGGCGGCGGTGGCCGGTGCGATCGAAACATGCGCTGCGCCCAGTGCAGGCGTGTCGTTGAGACCGTCGCCGACCATTAGAACCTTGTGTCCGTCTTTTGCCAGGGTTTCGATGCGTTCGACCTTGCCGGATGGCAGCAGGCACGCAACGAAGTGGTCGATACCCAACATTTTCGAGGCTTCGCCACAGGCACCTGCGGTATCCCCTGACAGCATTTCCACCGATACCCCGGCATCGTTCAATTGCTCGATGGCCGCCTTGGCGTCGGCACGCAGCGCATCCTCGAAATCGAAGGTGGCGACAATGGTCCCGTCTTTCGTCAGGACCGTTCCGCCATAGCCATGTTTGCCTTCGCCGCCGGTCCGGGCCTTCCATCCAGCCCATCCCCGCCGACCCAGCCGCCAGGTGATGCCTGCGGCGGTGGCTTCGATTCCGAATCCCGGATGCTCGCTGACGATATCGAATCTGCTCTGCCCACCAAGACCGGCGAAGCCGGCTATGGCCTTTGAGAATGGATGGCGGGAGTGCACGGCCATGTCGGCTGCGACCGCCAGCATGGCCGGATCGATGGAAGTTGCGTTGACCAGCCGGGGCAAGCCGAGGGTAAGCGTGCCGGTCTTGTCGAACACCGCCGTGTCGATCGTTGCCAAGCGCTCCATCGCCGAACCATCCTTGACCATGACGCCGTTTTCGAACAGACGCCGTGCCGCGACCACCTGCACAATCGGCACGGCGAGGCCAAGCGCGCAGGGGCATGTAATGATCAGAACGGCGATGGCGATGGTTATCGCCCGGTGCCAATCGCCCGTCGCCGCCATCCAGCCAAGAAATGTCGCGAAGGCAGTGAGATGAACCACCGGAGCATAGAGCGCTGAAACGCGGTCGGCGATCCGGCGATAATGCGTGCGGCCACCCTCGGCCGCTTCCATCAGCCGAACCATTTCCGCCAGGAAGGAATCCTTCGCGGCGGCCGTCGCCTCGATCGTCAGCGGGCCGGTAAGATTGAGCACACCGGCCTGCACGCTGTCGTCCGGCGCGGCGTTTCTGGGGGTGCTCTCGCCGGAAACCAGGGAACAGTCGAGATCCGACGACCCCCGAATGATCTTGCCGTCGACGGGAATCCTTTCGCCGGCCGCGATCAGCAGCTGCATGCCTGGTTCGATCTCGCCAACCGGCAGGTAGTCGCGCGTGCCATCGCCTCGCAGCACCATGGCGCCACGCGCCGCCAGCCGTGCCAGGCCGCTCACGGCGGTCCGGGCACGCTCCCGCATCACATGGTCGAGCGTGCGGCCAATCAGCAGGAAGAACAGCAGCGATACCGACGCGTCGAAATAGGCATGGTCGCCATGGTTGATGGTCTCGTAGAGGCTCATCGCGTAGGCCAGCGAGACCCCGACCGCGATCGGTACGTCCATGTTCATGCGGCCGTGGCGCAATGCATTCCAGGCCGAGCGGAAGAAGATGCCGCCGGCGAAGGCGAGCGCCGGGATGGCGATCAGCGCCGAGAGCCAATGGAACAGGTCGCGGGTCGCGCCTTCGGCGCCGGACCAGACCGAGACCGAAAGCAGCATGATGTTGCCCGCCGCAAAGCCCGCGACCGCGACGGCGCGGATCAGTTCAGAAAGCGTCCTGTCCTTCTCGCCAACCTCAGAGTCGAACAGATGCGCGTCGTAGCCGAGTCGTCCAAGCGCGGCAACGACCGGCGGAATTTCGGTCCCGCGCCACTGGATCGAGACCCGTTTCGTCGACAGGTTGACGCGAACGCGCTCGACGTGATCGAGCCTGCCAAGTGCCGTCTCGATCGCCTGGATACAGGCTGCGCAATGAACCGTCGGCACTGAAAGGTTGGTCTGGCGAAGATCATGGCCAAGCGACCGGCTCGCCAGTCTGATTTCCTGGCTTGAGGGCAGGCCGGATGTGACCCTGTCCAGATCCAACGCCATTTCCGCGCCCGGCGCACAACAGCTCATCGCAGTGCTCCCTGGGAAATCATGATCCTGCGGACGTCGCGATAGGGTTCCGCGAGACCGGCGTCGGCGTCGACTTCGACGATCCAGACGCCGTCCCTCGGTGTGTGCCGAGCGGCGAATTCCTGGCCGGAGGCAAGGGCGAGCATGACGGACTTGTCCTCTTTCTCGTATGCGGGATGGCGAAACAGCACCTTGACGCCATGCAGGAGAACCGGCTTGCCGGCGGCGTCCGTGAGGCTGTAGCGAACTTCGCCCCATGCGATGGTCAGCTTGCCGGTCCAGCCGAGCGCTGCCTGCGCGCGACCCTCCTCGGCCTTCTTGTTGAATTGCTGGCTCGCCACGTAGGTGTTTTCGACGACAAGGCCGGTCCAGCTTGTGTTGGCGAGCGTCGCCATGGTCAGATTGACCGCGATGACCACGCCGAAAAAGGCAAGCATGATGGCCAGCATGTGCTTGCCGGTGAATTCGCGGGTTTTTTTCACCTTGGCGTTCATCTGGCGATCTCCGGCGTATTGAAGGTGGCGGTGTATTCGTCCGACTCGGAGCTCGCCTTGTCCTCGACCCGGAATTTGAAAGTTTGCGCCGTGCCGTGGATTTGATCCGCCGGTTGGCGCACGAAGACCTTCAGCATTTTCAAGCGGTCGGGTTCGACCGGAATGGCGAAAGAACGGCTTGCCGGGACGTCGTCGCCGACTATGCTCATGTCAGCTCCCTGCAAGTCTTGAATCGTGACGATGATCGTCCTTGGCTCGGGGATCATGTTGAGCAGTTTGACGGTGTAGCCGTTGCGGATCGAACCGTCGGACAGCGTCACGAATTGCGGATTGCGGTCATGCAGCACGTTGACTTCGAGCCTGTCGCGCGTCAGCAGCGAATAGAGCAGGCCCAGGCCGATCAGCGACCACAAACCTATGTAGACATAAGTGCGCGGCCGGAAGATCTTGCGGATATGGAAGTGGGCCACCTTGTCTGAGAACAGGCCATCAGCCGTCCTGACCAGTGACGGATTGACCGAACTGGCGCCGCCCGCGGTCGCCAGCAGCATGTTGGCGTTGTAGTCGGAGAGTGTCGCATAGGAGATCAGCCCGCGCTCCTTGCCGAGCTTGTCCATGACACCGTCGCAGGCGTCGATGCAGAGCGCGCAGGTGATGCATTCGAGCTGCTGGCCGTCGCGAATGACGATCCCCATCGGACAGACCGCGACACAGGCATTGCAGTCGACGCAATCGCCGACGGGCTGCCCTGCGGCAAGGACCTTCTTGGCGTGACGCGAGCGCGGTTCGCCGCGCCAGTCATTGTAGGTGACGGTGAGCGAACTCTCGTCGAGCATGGCCGCCTGGATACGCGGCCATGGGCACATATAGGTGCAGACCTGCTCACGCATCAGCCCGCCGAACGTATAGGTCGTCGCCGTTAGCACGGCGACGGTGATGTAGGCGACGGGGGCCGCGGTGATGGTGAAGAGTTCGCCGAGCAGCGTCGGCGCATCGGCGAAATAGAAGATCCAGGCGCCACCGGTCAGCACCCCTATGACCAGCCAGAGGGTATGTTTCGCAGCGCGCAGCACTAGCTTGCGCGTGGTCCAGGGACCTGCGTCGAGCTTCATGCGCGCGTTGCGGTCGCCCTCTATCGCGCGCTCGACGACCAGAAACAGATCGACCCACACGGTCTGCGGGCACGTATAGCCGCACCAGGCACGACCGACAGTCGACGTGATCAGGAAAAGACCGACGCCGGCCATGACCAGAAGGCCTGCCACATAGTAGAATTCCTGCGGCCATATCTCGATGAAGAAGAAATAGAAGCGCCGGTTGGCGAGATCGAGCAGCACCGCCTGGTCCGGGGCAAACTGGCCCCGATCCCATCGCAGCCATGGCGTCAGATAGTAGATGCCGAGCGTGATCGCCATTACGACCCATTTGAACCGGCGAAAACTGCCCGAGGCGCGCTTTGGAAAGATCTTCTTGCGTGCGGCATACATTGGCTGGCGGATTCTGACAGAATTGACCGCCTCGGCCTCGAGCCGTTCTACCTGCGTATTGTCCCGCACCTGCATCTCCACTCGCGCCGGCGGCAATCCGCCCATGCCTGGGCTGCCAGCGTAAGGAGTCTTGCCGCAGGTCGGGGCAAGGCGCGTTGATGCAGGTCAAACCAGTTGCCGGATGCAAGTCGAGGCCCGGCAATGCCGGGCCTCGTCGCTTGGCGGTGAAGGGCAGAGAATAGGCCCCCGTTCCTATTCCCCACCGCCAAGCGAATGGATGTAGACGGCGAGTTCCTTGACCTTGGTCTCACCCAGTCGTCCGCCCCAGGCCGGCATCACGCCTTGCTTCGGCGCGCGGATCTGTGCGGCAATAGCTGCTTCGTCAGATCTGTAGAGCCAGATCGCATCCGTCAGGTCGGGTGCGCCGAGTTCTTTGTTGCCTTTCGCACTGTCACCGTGACAGGCCACGCAATTTTCCGCGAAGACCTTGGCGCCGGGCTCGATCAGACTTGCGGTCTGGACCTTTCCCGAGAGGCTGGCGATATAGGCGGTGACCTGAGCGATCTGGTCAGGCGTTATGATGTCGCCAAAGGCAGGCATTTCCGACAGACGCGTATCCGGATCGGACGCGAAGCGGATGCCGTGCGTGATTGTCTGCTGGATCTGCTCCGCCGTGCCGCCCCACAGCCAGTCGTCGTCGTTGAGATTGGGAAATCCGTTGGACCCTTGGGTGTCGGAGCCATGGCACTGCACGCAATTGATCTTGAACGCGGCGCCGCCGGCAGCGACGGCGAATTCGCGCAACGCATCGTCGCCGACAACCTCCGAGACGGTTTTCGACTCTATTGCCGTGACATATTTGCCCTTGGCAACCTCGGCCGCCGCCAGCTCGTTCTTGACCTCGTTACGGCTCGAATAGCCGAGTACGCCCTTGGTTGCCGAGGTCAGCATCGGCCATGCCGGATACGCAATCGTGTAGCCGATGGCCCAAACAATGGTGATGTAGAACGTTACGACCCACCAGCGCGGAAGCGGGTTGTTCAGCTCTCTGATTCCATCCCATTCGTGGCCGGTGGTCGAGACTCCAGAGATTTTGTCGATGTGCTCGTCGCTCATGATCACTCGTCCTCAAGGGGAATCCGGGCAGCTTCGTCGGCTAGCTTGCGGCTCCCGGGGCGGAGAGCGAAGGCAATTGTGCCAACAAAGAAAAGCGCCATGGCGAGCAGGCCCCAACTGTCGGCAAACTCCCGCATCAAATTGTAATCCATCGATAAAACTCCTCAGCGGTAGCCGGCGGCTTCGTCGTAGTTCTTGAAATCGACCAGCGTGCCGAGCATCTGGAGATAGGCAACCAACGCGTCCATTTCGGTGACTTGCTGCGGATTGCCGTCGAAGTCGCCGAGCTTGACCTTCGGATAGCGTGCTTCAACGCCGGTGGTGTCGACGTTGGGGTCCGCCTGCCCCATGAGATCGGCATTGGCGTTGGCGATCATGTCATCGGAGTAGGGGACGCCGACACGCCTGTTGGCGATAAGATGGGTCGAGAAATTCTTCACCTCGATCGGCGTGTCCTTCAGAAACGCGTAGCTCGGCATGATCGATTCCGGCACCACGGAGCGCGGATCGGCAAGGTGCTGTACGTGCCATCCGTTCGAGTAACGGTCGCCGACCCGGGCCAGGTCCGGTCCGGTGCGCTTTGATCCCCACTGGAAAGGATGATCGTACATGGACTCGGCGGCCAGGCTGTAGTGCCCGTAGCGCTCGACCTCGTCGCGGAACGGCCTGATCATCTGGCTGTGGCAGAGGTAGCAGCCCTCGCGCACATAGATGTTGCGCCCGACAAGTTCGAGGGGTGAATAGGGGCGCATGCCTTCGACCTTCTCGATCGTGTTGTCGAGATAGAAGAGTGGTGCAATCTCGACGATGCCGCCGACCGTCACCACAAGGAGGGACCCAACGAGAAGAAGCGTAGCGTTCTTCTCGATGATTGCGTGTCTGTCCATCAAGCCCATTTTCTGGCTCCTTATTCGGCGGGCTGAAGGGCGGGAACAGAGCCCGGCACTGGCTGCTCCTCGCGCTGATATCCGAGGATGGTCATGGTGATGTTCCAGGCCATGATCAGGGCGCCGGAGAGGTACATGGCCCCGCCGATGGCGCGCATGACATAGTAGGGGTGCATGGCGGCGACGGTTTCGGCGAAGGAGTAGACCAGAAAACCCTGCTCGTCGTATTCGCGCCACATGAGCCCTTGCATGACACCGGAGACCCACATCACCGCCGCGTAAACGACGATCCCGAGCGTCGCCAGCCAGAAGTGCCAGTTTACGAGCCGCAGCGAATAGAGACGCTCGCGGTTCCACAGCTTGGGCACCATGAAATAGATCGCGCCGAACGAGATCATGCCGACCCAGCCGAGCGCACCGGAATGTACGTGACCGATGGTCCAGTCGGTGTAATGCGACAGCGAGTTGACCGCTTTGATCGACATTACCGGACCCTCGAAGGTCGACATGCCGTAGAAGGCGATGGCCATCACCATCATGCGGATGATCGGATCGGTGCGAAGTTTGTCCCAGGCGCCTGACAGCGTCATCAGGCCGTTGATCATGCCGCCCCATGACGGCATCCACAGCATGATCGAGAATACCATGCCGAGCGTCTGCGCCCAATCGGGCAGGGCGGTGTAGTGCAGGTGATGCGGCCCGGCCCAGATGTAGAGAAAGATGATTGCCCAGAAATGGACGATCGACAGGCGGTAGGAATAAACCGGCCGGTTTGCCTGCTTGGGCACGAAATAATACATCATGCCCAGGAAGCCGGCGGTGAGGAAGAAGCCGACGGCATTGTGGCCGTACCACCACTGCGTCAGTGCGTCCTGAACGCCGGAAAAGGCGGAGTAACTCTTCGAACCTAGGAAAGAGGCGGGCATCGACAGGTTGTTGATCAAATGCAGCATCGCGATGGTCACGATGAAGGATAGGTAGAACCAGTTCGCGACGTAGATGTGGGGTTCCTTGCGCTTCAGGATCGTGCCGAGGAACAGGATGAGATAGGCGATCCAGACGATGGTCAGCCAGATGTCCACATACCATTCAGGTTCGGCGTATTCGCGGCTCTCGGTGATGCCGAGCAGATAACCGGTCGCAGCCATGACGATGAAAAGCTGATAGCCCCAGAACACGAACCAGGCGAGATCGCCGCCGAACAGCCGGGCGCGGCAAGTGCGCTGGACGACATACAAGGACGTGCACAGCAGCGCGTTGCCGCCGAAGGCGAAGACGACGCCCGACGTATGCAGCGGCCGCAAGCGGCCGAAATTGAACCAGGGCTGGATGTTGAGATCGGGGTAGGCGAGCTGCAGTGCGATGACCACGCCGACCAGCATGCCGACGACACCCCAGAACATGGTGGCGATGGCGCCATAGCGGATTGGGCCATCCATGAAAGCGGATGGGTCGATCGGAGCGGCCACTTCGAAATTCGTCTTGCGGATCAGGATGGCGACAAAACCGAGCAACACAAAAAACAGCACCCACATGTGCTGCCGGAAAGGCTCGTCGACACCGAACCCGGCGGCCACTAGGGCTGCAAATGTAAAAAGGGCCAAAGCGAAGATTTGCGTGCCGAACTTCATGACTTGTCCCCGACGTCGGATTCCCTTGCGCAGACGCCAATCCGCCGGGACAGCAATTCAGCAGTCGCCTCATCGCCGCATTGATCCATGTCAAAGCCAACAGCTTTTGGATTGGGCAGCGTCGATCCGGCAAACGGTCAGGAGGCAGTCATCAACGGGGAGAAGGAGCGGAAATCGTCGCTGTTTGAAGCCCGCCGCGAGATTTCCAGGCCGATCGGACGGTTCGATAGAAAGATCCTTCCTGGCGCTGTGATGAAACGTGCCCATTGGGAAAAGCTGCGGCTCTGTGACGCCTTGGAAAAGATCGCCGATACGTTACCGGCCGCAGATCGCCTGAACTGTATCGGCGTGGCCAACGCGATGGTTCCGCTGTTGCGAAGCATTCATCAATACGAAGAGACAGTCATCTTTCCGGCCTACGAGGCTGCTTTGACCAGCAGCGATGCCAACCTTGCTTCAACCCGGCGGTTGCGGGCCGAGCACGTCGAGGACGAATGCTTTGCCGGCGAGGTGACTGAAATCCTGCTGGCGATCGGCCATGGCGAGAAAGTCGACAATGCCGAGGCTGTCGGCTTCATGCTGCGCGGCTTCTTCGAAAGCTTACGCCGGCATATTGCCTTTGAACGCGAGCATATTTTGCCGATGATCGGGGTCGTCGACGACCGTTAGGCGCCGGAGCGGCGTTCTAGCCGGCTCATATTGTCCACCGTCACGTGCCGATTGTTGTCGATCCGGATTACGCTGTCTGTTCGCAGCCTGGTCAGTTGGCGGCTGACCGTCTCGATCGTCAGGCCGAGAAAATCGGCGATGTCGGCGCGCGTCAATGGCAGATCAAAAGTTGTCGACTGGGCCGCCGGGTCAAGCGTGGGGTCGATATTTCTGGCGATCATCAGGAGAAAGCTCGCCACCTTTTCCGAAGCACTCTTGCGCCCCAGCGTCACCATCCAGTCTCGTGCTTGGTCGAGTTCGTCGAGCGTCTGCTTGAAGAGACGATGCTCGAGCTGTGGCGATTCCTTCAGCATGCGCTCGATGGCGGCCTTTGGAAACGAACACAGGGAAACGGTGGTTGCAGCTTCGGCGTTGATCGCGCTTTCCACCTTGAAGGGCCTGCCCAGGAAATCGGGGGCGAACTGCAGGCCGACAATCTGCTGGCGTCCATCCGAAAGGCCCTTGGTGAGCTTCACCACGCCGGAAAGCACATTGGAATAACTGTCGACGGTCTCGGCGTCGCCGATCAGTTCCATGCCCGGTTCAACGTTGTGCTTGGATGAGGTCTTGGCGAGGCCTACCAATTGCTCGGGCTCGAGCGCGCCGCAAACGCCGCGGTGTCGTGCCTCGCAAGACCGGCAAAGCACTGGGATGCCGGAACTATGAACGTCCTGGCGCATCGTCATCTTGATCTTCCAAAGGATTCCATGTGCCGGCAACGTACCATCGCCGGACAAAAAAGCCTTGCGGCAGTTTGTCTGCGGGGGCCTTGACCGAAATCAAGGCCGCGGGCGCCCACTGTGACCAGTGTCGCGCAATGCAAAGGGGATCGGATAGCGACATGCGGCCAGAATTAGTTGCCAGGCTCGGTGAGAACGTTCCACGCTACACCAGCTACCCGACCGCGCCGCATTTCCATCCAAGCGTTGATGCTGCCGTTTGTCGTGGCTGGCTGCAGGCGCTCGGCGGTCGTGACGATATCTCGCTCTATCTGCACATCCCCTACTGCGACAAGCTTTGTTGGTTCTGTGCCTGCCATACCAAGCAGACACGCCATTACGAACCGGTGACGATCTATCTCCGCTCACTACATGCTGAGATCGCCACCGTCGCCAGTCTTGTCGCAGGCAAGGGTCGTGTGCGTGCCGTCCATTTCGGCGGTGGTTCGCCGACGATGCTGAAGCCCGAGGATATGGTGGCCCTGGCAACCGTCCTGCGAAACAGTTTCGAATTTCTTCCCGACGCCAAAATCAGTGTCGAAATCGAACCCAACGATATGGACGATGCCCGCCTCGATGCACTCGCCGAGATCGGCATGACAAGGGCGAGCCTCGGCGTCCAGGATTTCGATCCGAAGGTTCAGAAGGCGATCAACCGCGAGCAGAGTTTTTTGCAGACCAAAGCGGTTGTCGACGGCGTTCGTTCACGAGGTGTCGAATCGGTCAATCTCGACCTGCTCTACGGCCTGCCACACCAGACCAGGGAGAGCGTCGCCTCCACCGTGGCGCAGGCACTGACCCTGGAACCGGACAGGATAGCGCTTTTTGGCTACGCCCATGTGCCGTGGTTCAAGAAGCATCAGACGATGATCGACGAGGCATGGCTGCCCGGACCCGCGCAGCGGTTTGCTCAATCGCAACTGGCGGCGCGGGCGATCGTGGACCAGGGATACGAAGCAATCGGCCTCGACCATTTCGCTAAACCGGGCGATGCCCTGGCGCTTTGCGGCCCGCGCCGGAACTCTGCACGGGAACTTTCAGGGTTACACGGAGGATCGCTGCGAAACATTGATCGGCCTCGGCCCATCATCCATCAGTCAATTTCGCCAAGGCTATGCGCAGAACATGCCGTCGACCGCGGAGTATGGACGCATGGTCTCAGACGGTGGGCTGGCGGCTGTCCGCGGTATCGCGCTTTCCGACGACGACCGCGTTCGCGGCTGGATCATCGAGAGGCTGATGTGTGATTTCGCCTTCTCAGCGATCGAGCTGGTGGAGCGCTTTGGCGAAGCCGGCCAGAGGCTTCTGCTCAAGGCAAGTTCCACTGCCCTTCGTGACCCTGAGGGGTTGCTTGAACTTGATGGCGACAGCTTCGTCGTGCCGGCGGAAGGCCGCCCCTTTGTCAGAAGCATCGCGGCGAAGTTCGACAAATATCTTGAAACCGGCAAAGCTAGGCACTCGGTGGCGGTCTGAGCCGGCTCAGAAATGCTCCCCCGCCTTGAACGGGCCGATGCGCGTTCCGGCAGCGATGAGATAGGCGGTAGACCAGCCGATCAGCAGAAACCCATTCACACCTTCGAGCGCAGCCAGGACACGCCATGCATGAGCGGGCACGATGTCGCCGTAGCCGACCGTCGAAAAAGTAATGGTCGAAAAGTACAAGGCGGTTTCGAAGTCGGCGAAGATATCGAGAAGCCGGTAAAGTCCGGCCCATAGCCAGACCTCCGCTGTCATCACGGCGAAGAGGCCCATAACCACGCTGATCATCGCAACAGTCCGGCTGCGGCGCCCATGCATACGAAACCGGGAGACAAGGTATCTCATCGCATGTGTGACGGCGATCAGACCAAATGTATGGACCAGGACCGTCAGACTTATGATCATGGTGCCGATGAGTAGATTGAGGATCATGCGCGAAAGGTAGATGACGCATGGTTCTGGTCCTTGTGCGAGATCAAATCCCCCGCGGCATGCTCTAACCCGCTACCGTTGATTGGGCGTGCATATGCACGCAGAAAAGCCAGGGACTGCGTTCGCACGAACGCATTGGTTGCCGTTTCTGAAGACAATGTCATCGCAAGCTTTGTGTGCACCATGTGTGCAGTGAGTGGCGTGTTTATGAAAAGTGGCTTTCAGCTGCGGCGGCAAAATCGGTACGCATCCGGTGAAGACCGCAGACGTGCGCATCCGGCAGTCAGGAGAACCTGAGCACCGGAGTGCTGGGGTCAAGCTTTCTTTGGGGAGACGCGATGATATTCTTCGAGGAGGAGTTTGACCTCCTCGATGCCTTCATCGGTGAAGGCCAAGATCCCGTCGTCATCGTTGGCGCCGTAGACCCAGATGACGCCGTCCTCGGGCTCGAGACCGAGGGTCAGGTCCTGGATGAGCGCTTCGCTGACGCCGAGGTCCCTGGCGACACGATCGACGGTGTAGACGTGATGCACCTTATTGCGCTGCATGATCAGGCCGCCGCTGGTTGGGTCCGCAATTTTGCGGATCTCCAATTCCACGGCAGCAAATCATCGATCCGATGGGCCGGATAGGCGGGCAGTCGGGCGAGGACGTCGGCGAGCCAGGCCTGCGGGTCGACGTCATTCAACTTGGCGCTGACGATCAGGCTGTAGAGAACGGCCGCGCGCTGTCCGCCGCGATCGGAACCGCAGAACAGCCAGGACTTTCTGCCGAGAGCGATGCCGCGCAGGGCTCGCTCGGCTGCATTGTTGGATAGGCAGATCCGCCCATCGTCGAGGAACCGGGTGAAGGATGACCAGCGGCGCAGCATGTAGTTGAAGGCCTTGGTCAGGTCGTGCCCGCGCGAGAGCTTGTCGCGCGTCTTGATCATCCAGCGCTCGAGCTCGGTGACCAGCGGCGCGCTCCGCTCTTGGCGCACGGCGTGGCGTTGGGCCGGCGACAGGCCGTTGATCGCGCGCTCGATATCGAACAGGGCATCGATGCGCTTCACGGCTTCGACCGCCAGCGGATAGACCAGGTTGGGCTTCTCGCCGTGCGCCTTCTTGCGCGCCGCCGCTTCGGCATCGGCCAGCTCAAACACTTTGCGCCGGCTGTGGGCCCAGCAGCTGGCCTCCAGAACAGGCGCCGGCTGACGACCCGTCGCATAGAGATCGCCATAACCACCAAAGGCATCGGCCTGCAGAATGCCGCTCCAGCCGGCGAGATGCGTCGCGGGATGTTCGCCTCGGCGATCGCGGGAATAGTAGAACACTGCCGCCGGCGGATCGGCGCCGCCGAACGGTCGGTCATCGCGCACATAGGTCCATAATCGGCCGGTATCGGTCTTGCCCTTGGCCAGGACCGGCACCGTCGTGTCGTCGCCGTGCAGACGCGAAGCGGCCAGCACATGGGCTTCGAGCTGCTTGAACAGCGGCATCAGCGCCGCGGCGCCGGCGCCGACCTGGTCGGCGAGCGTCGACAGGCTGAGCGGCACGCCTTCGCGGGCATAGCGTTCGGCCTGGCGGTTAAGCGGCTGATGCTGGCCGAACTTCTCGAACAGGATCATCGCCAGCAGGCCGGGACCGGCCCAGCCGCGCGGGGTGGCGTGGAAGGGCGCCGGAGCCTGGCTGATCGTCTCGCAGTCGCGGCAGGTGAACTTCTCCCGCACGTGCTGGATCACCTTCCATTGCCGCGGCACCACCTCCAGCGTCTCGGTGATATCCTCACCCAGCTTGCGCAGCCGATGACCGCCGCAGCAATGGCAAGCGGCCGGCGCCGGCTCGACCACGCGTTCGCGCGGCAGATGCTCGGGAAATGGCTGGCGCGCCGGTCGCTTGCGCATGTAAGGCGCCACCTCGGTGGTCCGGGCCGCGGCCTGTTCGGCGGCGATCTCGTCTTCCGTCGCGGTGCTCTCGAGTTCCTCGAAGGTGAGTTCCATCTGGTCGTGCAGGCGGGCTGAGCGTTCAGAACTCTGACCATGCAGCGCCCGCTGCAGCTTCCGGATCGTCAGATGCTGATGCGCGATCAGCGCCGCATCATCCGATGCCTTGGCCCTGGCGACCGCCAGTTCGGCCTCGACCAGCGCAGCGCGCGCGGCCTCGTCTTCGGCTCTGGCCAGCGCCGCGGTCAGCGCTGCTCTCAGCGCGCCAATATCGTCCGGAACAGCATCCTGGGCGGTGGCAACCATGCCCTGGAGTGAATCATAAAACGCGTCCGCTGACTCGCGGAAAATGGCGCAAACTCAAAGAAAAACTCAGCCCGCGCGCTGCGGGCGGAACGTG